>RFPW01000017.1 GCA_009925965.1 Betaproteobacteria bacterium | reverse complement strand
AGCGTAGGCGCAAGGCCAACAGATTTACAGTCTGCCCCCTTTAACCACTCGGGCACCCCTCCACGGGAAGCCGGCCATTATTCGCGCGCCCGATGCAGTTGTCAAACCGCGCGGTGCTTTGAGCATGACCTGCGGTGACGGTAATTGTGCAGAAAGGAGCCGATTGGCCAGGGGAAAGTCTCAAACAGCGCGAATGACGGGGAGAAGAACGGGCAGCCAATGTGGACACCCTAGCGAGCGGGCTCGCCCCCCTGGGATGGGCGCGCCGGCAATTCCACCTCGGGGGCTGGGCCAGGCCGACCTTCGCGGCGCTGTTCCATGCGCCGCTCTTTCCAGTGCCGCCCGTGGAAGGCGCGCATTTCGTCAGCGGTGACCTTGCCGTCATGATCGGCGTCAGCCTGCTCGAAGAGCGCAGCATGACGCTGGTGCTCGGCCTCAAGCTCGGCCCGACTGATTGCCCCATCGCGGTCCGTATCCATGCGGCCTAGCATCCAGCCCATCATCGGATGACGAGGCCCATGGCCATGGCCATGGCCAGGCGAACCCGGGCGGTGATGACCCATGGGGCCCCCCATCCGCTGGGGGTTCGTGGCGCTGTCGGACCTGGATTCATTGCGGTTTTCGGTGCGAGCTTCAGTACGATCTTCAGTGCGTTCTTCAGTACGAATCGCGGACGTTTGGGCGCGAGCCCCCGCTGCCAGCAACAATCCGCCCGCAAGCACGAAGGCAATCGCCCGACTCATCGTCAGAGCCTTCGGGTTGTGGGCCGTCAGTAGGGGCACTGTGAATGGGGGCAGAGGGTGCATCGTTGAATGGTGTCGCCTTGATTCACGAGTCATGGTTTGGTTGCCTCCAGCAATCTGAGTCAAGCTTGGTTTCGGTCGTTTCCAACCTTGCATCACACACCTTTGAGTCGCCCACTGCACGTCGTTTTACGCAGGCAAACACTCCTTACATGTGCTTACAGGCGTTTCAAGACGCTTCGCTAAGCCCAATGGAGCAAGCTTTTGCGTTCGCGCATCTGCTATCGTCCAAAACAGTAAGGTCGGCATTTTGCAGGGCCACACTCGCGAGCAAGGCTAGACATGGCAACCCAAGCACATGGTCCCGGTTTAAGTTCGATGTTCGACGCGGTCGAGATGATGCGCAAGACTTGGTCCGGGATGAACGTTCCGTCTTCGCTGCAGCCGACCATGGATACCGGCGAAATTGACCGCCGGATTGCCGACCTCCGGGTCGTCGAGCAGTGGCTGCAGTTGAACCAAACCATGTTGCAGACAACGATCCAAACCCTGGAAATCCAACGCAATACGGTGGCGGCATTTCAGGCGTTTACCAAAGCCGGGGCGTTGGTGGCAAGCGCACCTGCGACCAGCGCTGCCGTGAACCAACCGGTCAACCCATCAGCGAATCCGGGTCCGGGTCCGAGTTTGAATAGCGCGCCGCCAGCGGACAACCCATCAGGCTCTTCAATCGCGGCTGCGCAAGCGGCCCTTTGGTGGGACTTTCTGCAGCAACCTTTTCGCCAGATGACCGAGGCCGCCAACCGCCACCATCCAACTGGGTCGGGCGACCAACCAGCCCCAACCACCGCGCGCGAAGAACCCGCGCCAGCAAGTCACACTGCAAGCAACCCGTCAAACGCGCGTTCAGCCGCCGAATTCGGACGACGCCCCGCCACGCAATCGGGCTCGGCCCCGCCCGCAGATGGACACGGGACGCCCAACAACGCACGCTCCAACTCAGCGAAGGGGCCAAAAAACTGACCTGGCGCATCCGCCAGCCGACCTCCGCAATTCCCCGGTCTTGACGGTCCTAGAATTTGCGCGCCAGAATGGTCCGTCTGCTGAGCGTTTGATCCAACCCGTCGGTTTTGGTGGCAACGGAATAACCGCGGCCGCAAACGGGTCTTGGCATCTTTGATAGGTTTACGTTTTTCCGCAGACCAAATTAAGTCACAGCGTCTTATCAGTCGTCCGGACACCTGCTGGCGGGGTCCGTGCGTCGCGGTTCCGATCCGACCGAGACTGCTTTTCCCTGCCGATTAACGGAGTTTCCGACATGAATGCGCCTGAAAAATTCCAACTGCCCGACGTCCAGTCGAACGCGGATACTCGTCAACTCGCCATCCAACGCGTTGGAATCCGCGGCGTCCGACACCCCCTGATGATTGCGGCGGTTGCGGGGCCACAGCCTTCCGTCGCCATGATTGAAATGACGGTCGGCTTGTCAGCGGACGTCAAGGGGACCCACATGTCTCGGTTCCTCGAAGTCCTGGAGGCGCACAAAACCCCAGTCGACCCCCTGGGACTGGCATCGATGCTGGAGGTCATGCTGGCCCGACTCGAGGCTGATAGCGGCGACATCATTCTTCAATTCCCCCTCTTTGTCCGAAAGGCAGCACCCGTCTCGGGTGTGGAAAGCCTGCTTGACCATGACGTGACCTTGACCGCGCGCCGCGCGGGGGGCGTGACCAGAGTGACCGTGCGCGTGGTCGTACCGGTCACGAGCCTGTGCCCTTGCTCGAAGAAGATTTCCGACTACGGCGCTCACAATCAGCGTTCGCACGTCACGATCGAAGCCCGCTTGGTCCCGGGCGCTACCTTGGCCGTCGAAAATCTGATCCGGATCGCAGAACAGGCCGCCTCATGTGAACTTTGGGGCTTGCTCAAGCGCCCCGACGAGAAGTACGTCACGGAACGCGCCTACGACAACCCTAAATTTGTCGAGGATCTGGTTCGTGATGTCGCGTTGGCTCTCGACGCAATCGAGGTCATCGAAGCCTGGGCGGTCGACAGCGAGAACTTCGAGTCGATCCACAATCACTCTGCCTACGCGCGGATCGAACACGACAAGACCGGACCCCGGGCCGCTGCGTGATCTTGCATGGGGGCGGCGCGAGACCACGGGTTGCAATTGTCGGCGCCGGAATTACCGGGCTCGGGGCTGCGCATCGGCTTGCGCCCAGTTGCGAGGTTGTGCTTTACGAGGCGGGGACTGTCGCGGGCGGGCATGCCCATAGCGTCGATGTCGCACTGGAGGGCATGACACATCCCGTTGATGTCGGCTTCTTGGTCTTCAATCATCGAACCTACCCCCGATTGCTTGCCCTGTTTGACGATCTTAAGGTCCAGACCGCGCCGTCCAACATGAGCTTTGCCGTCTCGATCGGTCCACACGATCTGGAGTGGTGCGGCAAAGACGATTTGCGAGCGGTTTTCGCCCAGCCCAGCAATCTCGTTCGCCCCCGGTTTTGGACCATGCTACTTGACATGGTGCGCTTTAATCGCGAGGCGACCGCACTCGCGCGCGCGCCCACCGAAGCATCCCGTGCGCTGACGCTTGATGGTCTTTTGCGTGAAGGCAAGTACAGTCAAGCCCTTCGCGATGATTACCTGCTCCCCATGGCCGGTGCGATTTGGTCCTGCCCAGTCGAAACCATTCTGGGGTTTCCAGCGGTTAGCTTCGCCCGCTTTTGTGATAACCACGGCCTCTTGCAGATTTTTGACCGACCGCAGTGGTACACGGTGGCGGGTGGCTCCCGTCAGTATGTTGACGCCATCCTGAAGCGCCTGCGCGCACTTGGCAGCCAAGTCCACTTGAACAGCCGCGTCACCAGAGTCAATCGATCGGGAAATCAAGTCTGGGTCACGGCACAAACCCCGGATTCAGGGGCCGAAACGGCGCCATTCGACGCCGTGTTGATGGCCGCTCATGCCGGGCAATCGCTCGCGACTCTTGAGCACCCGAGCCCGGCAGAGGCCCGGATTCTCGGCGCGCTGCGTACCCAATCCAACCAAGCCATCCTGCACACCGACCCGGCACTCATGCCACGGCGCAGAAGGGCTTGGGGGGCCTGGAATTACCTGACACGTCGCGGCGATCATTCGCTCGATGCCAAGTCCCGCTCGAGCGGGGCCCAATCGACGTCCGCCTCCACGTCCACCTCCACGTCCACCCCCGTATCCGCGTCGGCACCTGCGTCCGTGTCGGTCTCGTACTGGCTTCAGGAACTCCAGCCGCTCCCCTTCAAACAGCCCCTATTTGTGAGCCTGAATCCGTTGAGCGAGCCCGCGCCGTCCAGCGTTCTGGGCCGCTTTGACTTTGCCCACCCCGTCTTTGATCTGGAGGCTCTGGCGGCACAAGAAGAGCTGCCGACCATTCAGGGCAAGAACGGGGTTTGGTTCGCGGGCGCTTGGGCGGGATACGGGTTCCATGAGGACGGACTGCGGGCCGGCCAGGAAGCGGCGGATTCCATCCTGGCTCAGCTTCGCGGCCAGGCGAACAAAGCCGGTGAGTCCGATGAATTCAGTGAGGCCCGTGAAGTGACCGAGGCACTCGTCGCTTGACGATTGCTCAAGGGATTCTGATGCGCTTATCCTCAACCCGACCGCCGATTGTGTCCGCTGGTTTACAAATCGCTGGTTTACAAATCGCGTTTGGGGAAGTTCGCCATACCCGCTTGTCGCCGGTCGTCCACGCCTTTAACTACCCCGCATTTTTTATTCGGGTGCCCATTCACCGGCTCGGTCAGGTGCGGTCAGGTACCCGTCTCTTCGGACTGAATCGTGCCGCGCCCTTGTCGTTTTATGAATCCGACCATGGCGATGGTCGAACGCCTTGTCAGGTCTGGATTCGCGAACGGCTGGCGGAGTCTGACTTGGTTGCAGACGGACCCGTCTGGCTCGACACCTTTCCCCGAGTATTTGGCTACAGCTTTAAGCCGGTCAGCTTCTGGCATTGCCATAACGCGGCCGGCCAGCGAATCGCGATCCTAGCCGAGGTGCACAACACCTTTGGCGAGCGCCACGGCTACCTTTTGCATCAGCGTGGCGAGCCCCTGCGCGGCGGCGCGGAATTGAGTGCGCGCAAGGCCTTCCACGTCTCCCCGTTTGCAGCAATTGAAGGTCGCTATCGCTTTCGATTTCATGGACGCCACGACCGCTGGGTCGCCCGAATTGATCTCGACAATGGCGTCGGCCAGGCGCTCCTGCGGACCAGCCTGTCAGGAACGCCCGAGGCTCTTGACCAGGCGTCGGCGCGCCGCGCCTTGCTGCGATACCCGCTCTTTACCCTGGGCGTAATCGCCCGTATCCACGCACAGGCCTTCGCGCTGTGGCGCCGTCGGGTCCCGTTCTTTTCAAAGCCTATCCCGCCCTCGACCTTGATTACCCGGAGCCCGTCCTGATGTCCTCGATTGATCCGATGCAGCCGGGCCACGTGCGGTCTGTCTCCATTCCCCAGACGCCCGCGCGACTGCCGGTCGCAGCCATGGCCCTGACGCGCATGCTGGCGCAGTTGCATACGGGAAGGCTCCGCCTGATTGATCCACAGGGTCGGGTGCAAGATTTTGGCCCCGGCGGGGAACCGCAAGTGTCGCTCCAACTCGCCTCGTGGAATCCAATCACAGCCCTGATGCGGCGCGGCGATGTGGGTTTCGCGCAAGCGTGGATCGACGGTGAATGGACCACCGACAATCTCACCGGCTTGATCATGCTCGCCTCGCTCAACCGCAGCGTGCTCGAATCTGCCGTCTTTGGCACCTGGTTTGGCCAACTGCTGGATCGGCTACGCCATCTCATCCTGCGCGACAACTCGCTGGCGGGGTCGCGGCGCAATATTGCCGCTCACTATGACTTGGGCAATGCGTTTTATGCGCTTTGGCTCGACGAAACCATGACCTATTCGAGCGCTTGTTTTCAGGGCGAGGCCGATCGCAGCCTGGCCGACGCGCAACGAGCGAAATATGCGCTCGCGCTCGAACGTACCGCAGTTGCCCGCGGGGCACGGCTCCTCGAAATCGGTTGCGGCTGGGGTGGGTTCGCCGAAACAGCCGCCCGCGCCGGCCACCATGTCACTGGCCTTACCCTCTCACGCGAACAGCATGCGTGGGCGCAGTCCCGCCTGCGCAAGGTCGGCCTGGATGCCAAAGCGGATCTGCGCCTGCAAGACTATCGCGACACCAAGGGGCAATTCGATGCGATTGTCTCGATCGAAATGTTCGAAGCGGTGGGTGAACGCTGGTGGGCAACCTGGTTTGCGGCCGTCGCCCGATTGCTTGCCCCGGGTGGGCGCGCCGTGGTGCAGACATTCATGACGATCGTTTTCAGCGCTACCGAAGCACGATGGACTTCATCCAGACGCACATCTTCCCTGGTGGGATGCTGCCTTCGCCCTCGGTCTTTGAGCGCGAAGCGGCCCGGGCCGGGTTGCAGGTCGTCGAGCGGCATGCCTTCGGGGCCGACTACGGCAAAACGATGGCCCTCTGGCACCAACGGTTTCTCGACTGTCTGGACTCGCTACCGGCGCTGGGGTTTGATGATCGATTCGTCCGGATGTGGCGTTTCTATTTATCGTATTGCGAAGCCGGCTTTCGGACCGGCGATACCGACGTGATTCAGTTTGTCCTCACCCATCGATAATCCTTCGCCAACAACAAATTCCCCGTCGGAGAGTGGGGTGCCGACGGCCGGGCTGTCGGCCTTTGCGCTCGTCTGCTATGGCGCGTTGCGCATGCCGCTGGCCCTGCTTGAACTCCCGCTCTTTGTCGTCCTGCCCGCCTTGTACGGCAGCGCGGGATTGGCGCTCTCGCTCGTGGGCGGGGTGCTTTTTGGCGCCCGATGCGTCGACGCCGCTGCGGATCCGTTGATCGGTCTATGGCTGGCAAGGCAACGGCGTTTCGTTCACCGCCGCTGGATTCTTGCAGCCCTGCCAGTGCTCGCGGCAGGCTTCTGGGCCTTGTTACACCCGCCGAGCGCCGCGGTGGGTGCCAATCTGGCACTCTGGCTTGGCCTCTGGTCGATTGCGACCTATATCGCTTACAGCTTGGCGTCGATCGCCTACCAGGCGTGGGGAACGGACCTCGGCGAAAATGCCGCGTCGCGAACGCGGGTCACCGCTTGGCGCGAGGGGTTTGGGCTGGCGGGGGTCCTGGTGGCAACGGCATTTCTCGATCCAACCCAACGCGATGCCCTGGGAATCATTTTTGTGAGCGCCACCATCGTGGCTGGTCTGCTGCTCATGCGCGCAACCCCCGCGCCAATGACACCCAGCGAAGCCCCTGGGCACTGGGCAAGGGTGCGCAGTAACCCTGCATTTCTGCGCCTGCTGGTTATCTTTGTCACGAATGGCGTGGCCGCCGCGATTCCCGCAACGCTCCTCTTGTTTTTTGTGCGCGACGTGCTGCACGCCGAAGAAGTGACCCCAGTTTTTTTGGCGACCTATTTTTTGGCTGGTGCACTGGGCATGCCGATCTGGGTTGTGATCGCCCGCCATATTGGTCTGCGCCTCGCCTGGCTCGCCGGAATGGGACTCTCCGTTGCGGGCTTCGCCTGGGCGCTCGGTCTCAGTTCGGGTGATATCTGGGCGTTTGGTGCGGTCTGTTTTGTGACGGGTTTCGCACTCGGCGCCGATCTGGCCGTCCCGGGCGCACTACTGGCCCAGGTGATTGCCGACCATGGCGATCGCGGTCCGGCTAGCGGCGCCTATGTTGGGCTATGGAACCTTGCGACCAAGGCAACCCTCGCGATTGCCGCAGGCGTCGCATTGCCGTTGCTCGAGCTGTCCGGCTACCAACCGGGACAAGCCGGGGGCGAGATCGCCCTCTCACTCGTCTACGCGGCGGTGCCCTGCGGCCTCAAACTCCTGGCGTGTGCGATGCTTGGCCTGATCCCGCCCGAACCACAAGTCGTGCTTGCGAGACAGACCCATGTTGCTTAACGGACTGTTTGCACCTCTGAACCCCCCCGTCAACGAGTGGCGGGACCAGCGAGTCTGGCTAGTTGGCGCCTCCAGCGGCATCGGCGCAGCACTCGCTCGCGAACTCGCCCGTCGTGGCGCCCGGATTGCCGTCTCAGCACGCCGCGAACAATCGTTGCATGACGTCCTCGACGAGGTCGGGGGCAGCCCAAATCAACGCCCGGTCGATGCTCTGGTCCTGCCACTCGATGTAACGAACGCAGGCGCCCTCGCGGCAGCCCGTGACGCCATCGTTGCGGCCTGGGGTGGGGTCGACGTCGTGGTCTGGCTCGCCGCGCTCTGGGTCCCGATGCGCGCCGACAATTTTGACCTCGCGGCAGCCCGCCGTACGATCGAAATCAATCAAATTGGCGCCCTCAACCTGCTCGCCGCAGTCTTGCCGGTCTTGCTGGATCAAGGCCGAGGACAGTTGGTCTTGACGGCCAGCGTGGCAGGTTGGGGAGGCATGCCCAAAGCGCTTGCCTACGGCCAAACCAAGGCCGCTCTGAACCACTTAGCCGAAACCCTCTGGATCGACCTCCATCCCCGCGGCATTGGGGTGTCCGTGGTCAATCCGGGGTTTGTCGATACGCCCGCCACCGCGACCAATACGTTCACGATGCCGGCACTGATCAGCGCGGACGAAGCCGCGATCAGGATTTTGGCGGGTATCAGCGCTGGGCAGTTCAATATTCACTTCCCCCGCCGTTTCACGGGCGTGCTGAAGTTTTTGCGTTTGCTCCCGATTCGCTGCTGGTTTGCGGTGATTCGCCGCACCACGGGCATGTAACCGTCCTTGGATCGAGGATGACATGAAACCCCTATCGCACCGAAGGGACCCAAGGGACCATCCCGTGATCCCGATCCAGCGAATCGTGCGTCTATTCAGCACAATCTCGCCGGCGGATATCCCTCAGCTCGCCGACCACTATTGCGACGATGCCGAATTTGTGGATCCTTTCAATGCGGTCCGCGGAATTGTCCCGATCAAACAAATCTTCCAGCACATGTTCGAACGGCTTGAAAATCCCCGCTTCGAGGTGCTCACCGCCTTAGGCGATGCCGACGAAGCGATGCTGACCTGGGATTTTCGGTTTCGCTTCCGCAATACCTGGCTGCAGCGCCCCGGCGACCCTGATCAACGTATCCATGGGGCCACCCGTCTGGTGTTTGCGCCGGATGGCCGGGTCTGCCTGCACCGCGACTACTGGGATGCCGCAGCCGAGTTCTACGAACACCTCCCGTTGATCGGGCCCGTGATGCGACGGCTGCGTCAGGCGGGGGCGGCGCCGATTCCACCCTGTTATCCTTAGAGTGCCTCAATCCATCCCAACGTAGACGGCCCACAGTCATGCTTTACCCAGATTTGTTCAAATCCTTTGAGCGCGTGCGTTGGAGCATGGATGACGATGTGCCATGGGATCAGTTCGATGCCTCCAAGCTGTCATCAGAACAAGCCCAGACCATCAAGTGGAACGCCATCACCGAATGGGCCGCGTTGCCGGCCACCGAAATGTTCCTTCGTGACAACCGCCATGACAGCGACTTTTCTGCGTTTATGTCGGTTTGGTTTTACGAAGAGCAAAAACATTCGTTGGTCCTGATGGAATACCTTCGTCGTTTCTGTCCGGATTTGATGCCCACCGAAGCTGAGTTGCACGCCGTTCGGTTCGAGTTCGATCCAGCGCCTCCGCTCGAAACCCTGATGTTGCATTTCTGCGGCGAAATCCGGTTGAATCACTGGTATCGAAGAGCGGCCGAATGGCATACCGAACCGGTGATCCGCGCCATCTACGACATTATTTCGCGCGACGAAGCCCGCCATGGAGGCGCATACCTTCAGTACATGCGCAAGGCCCTGGTCGATGTCGGCGACAGCGCCCGCGCAGCTTTTGCGAAAGTTGGGGTCTTGATGGCCTCGGCGCGCCGCACTGCGCAGGCACTGCATCCCACCAACCTGCATGTCAACCAGTCGCTGTTCCCCAATGACACCGTCCAAAGTCGACTACCGGAGCCGGGCTGGCTCGAGCGCTGGCTAGACGAGCAAATCCGGTTTGATGCGGTCTGGGAAGGTAAGGTCGTCGATCGGATTCTGCATAACCTATCGTTACTTTTTGGTCGCCCTTTTGAGAACGCAACGGCCCTGAACCGTTACCGCAAAGAACTCCTCGCCAGCCTCGCCGCGGGTGCGCTAGTTCCCACGGGCACCCCAACGGCGGGATGATCGCGCCGGATCGCATCGCCGGACCTTTAGCGCCGGAGCGCCTCGCTGCCGCCGCGGGCACGCCTTCACACGAGCACAAACTCCATTCGGCCACGAACCTCGTCGGTGCCCTCCAGGCATTACCGCGACCCCGCGTTTTTACCAACGGCGTCTTCGACCTGTTGCACCGGGGCCATGTGACTTATCTCGCGCAGGCACGAGCGCTCGGCGCAAGCCTGATCGTTGCCCTGAATGACGATGCGTCGGTTCGCCGGCTGGGCAAAGGTGCGGACCGCCCCATCAACTCACTGGTCGACCGCCTCGCGGTCATCAGCGCACTGGAATCGGTCGACCTAGTCACCTGGTTTGAAGGGGATACGCCCATCGAACTCATTCGCGCGATCGGCCCTGACATCCTGGTCAAAGGCGGCGACTGGTCGGTCGGCGCGATCGTTGGGGCTCCGGAAGTGCTTGCAGCAGGTGGCGCTGTTGTGTCGATCCCGTTCTGCCACGACCGCTCCACCACGGCGCTCTTGGGACGGGTCCGCGCCGGGGCTTAGTGCGGCTTAGTGCGGCTTAGTGGGGCTTAGTGCGGTTTAGTTGGGGTCCGCACCCAAGTGGCTTGCGAGAAACCGCGCCATCACCCCCTGCTGCGTAAAGACGTCCGGGTCCCAAAGGGTGGTGGCCAACGGTCTCTCGCCGCGCCAGGCATAGATCCAGGCCGGTCTTGAATCGGGGCCCACAACCACGCGGACGCGCTCGTACTGATCCCCTTCAAAGGCGTCGAGACGAGCCAGGTCCTCGGCACCGACATCTTCCCAAAGGACGGCCGTCATGGACGACCCTGCGCTCAGGACGGCACCTGGGTAGTCCTCGCCCGGGATCACGTAGCGCTGCCATCCGTCCACCCGGACCGCCCGACTCGAATACTGCCCAGTAACCACCGCGGACCAGACCGGCTCAAACATCAGGGAGCCATACGTCAGAACATCGTAAGTCAGTTCAGCATGACTCAGCTCAACTCGGCTCTGTTCTGCCGCCTGAGGGCGCACCGACACATCACCCGCGATCACCGTACGCATCTGCGGTGGCGTTCCTTCGCAGTGAACTTGCAGGGCGCCGCTGTCATCGATCCCGGCCGCCATGCCCGACCATGAGGCACCGCGAGGGTCCTGAACAAGGATGGGCAATCCGGCCAAGGCATCGCGGGCGCGCCAAAGTGGAAGCAGATCGGCCAGACCCTGCGTCTCCAGTCGGAGGCTGGCATCCAAAATAGCCACAACGACCTGGGTCGCAAGATCAACCGGATCTTCCACAGGTTCGGGAACCGGCCCGCGATTGAGCGCTCCGGCAGGGACCCCCAGGCCAGCGAGGGCGGGGTGCGCAAACCGGTTCAGCCCCACGCCAATCACAACCCGTTCGATCGGGGCGACCAGGGTATTTTCGCCCATCCGCTGATCAACCTGACGATCCTGAGCACCACCTGAATTTCGGCGCACTTCGATCAGAATGCCGCCGATTTTTCGCCCGTCGATCCATAAGTCATTGGGCCATTTCAATTTCAACGACGGGGGCGCTTCCTCTGACTCGATGAGGTGGTTAACCAGGACCGCACCAACCGCGATTGACAGGCCCTGCCAGTTCGAACTCGGCACCCGCCGCTCGAGCGCGACCGAGAGCGCGAGCGAGGCACCTGGAACCGTTGTCCAGGGTCGTCCCATCCGGCCGCGCCCATCCGTCTGAATCCGACTGACCAGGACACGAGGCGCCGCGGGATCGGGGTTAAAGGGTTGGTTCAGCAAGTCCGCGTTGGTCGATCCGGTCTGCTCAACCCACTCGACGAGCGGCCCCGCATGCGCCGGATCCTGCCCCTGGGCGAGCGCCCACCTGCAAAGGGCCGGATGGTTGCACAATGCGCGTTCCAAGGCTTCAGCCGAAGCATTCCTGGGATTTGACTCAACGCACGGAGGCAAGCCTGGAGGCACTGGCGTCATTGGGGTCACTGGATGCCTGAATAGAAGGATCCGCGATCATAGCGGGCCAGCATGAGCGCTACACTGGGGTTCAGAATGAGGTGCGGACTGTGAGGCGATTAATCGACCGCCATTTGCCCACCCGGCCATCGCCAATCGCGCCCGGGGCTTGGGCAGCCTGGATCTTGGCGCTCGCCATCGGGTCGCTGTTTCCGATCACGAGCTGGACGGCGCGAGGTCTCGACCCACTGGCTTTTCTGACTGAACCCTGGCCCCGTTGGTGGACCCTATCCGATGTCCTGTTGAACGTGCTGGCTTACGTTCCCTTCGGATTGTTCGGCGCTCTGGCGACTTGGCCAACAGCGGGCGCCCGGCGATCCATCCTGTGGACGGTCATGGCTGGTTTTGCGCTCTCGCTGAGCCTGGAAGCCCTGCAGAGCTGGCTGCCCTCGCGCATTCCTTCCCGCCTCGATGTGTTGGCGAACGGATCAGGAACGCTCATCGGCGCAATGTCAGGAGCGCTGCTGGCGCCCCGGTTAATTGGCCAGGCCCGGCTCAATGCGTGGTTTGGGCGTTGGTTCGCAGCTGGCTCGTATTCTGGCTGGTTGCTCCTGGCCGCCTGGATCTTGTCGCAGCTCGCCCCGCAATCACGGTTATTTGGCGCCGGTGAACTGCAACTGCCCTGGAGCGATCTGGGCACTCTGAACCCCGTGCCGGAGCTGGCTGGACTGACCACCAAGCTGACCACCGGATTGACCACGGGATTGACCACGGGATTAACCGGACTCACCGCCGCCGCACTGCTGGAATCACTGACGGTCATCGCCGCGCTCGTTGCCGTGATGTTGATCGTGACCCGCTGCACCCTTAGCCCGGCTCCCCGCGCCGTCATCGCCGGATTCATCGTATTGACCGCGCTCGCGGGTCGAAGTGTCCTCGTGGGCACGCTGATGCCCGAGGGTGCGACCGATCACTGGGCATCCGCCGGCGCTCTGGGCGGTCTGCTCTGCGGCACACTCCTGGCACTCGGTGCATCGACGCTCAGCGAGCGGGCGCGCCGGCGTGCCCTAATGGCCGCGGTTTTAACTCTGCTTGTCACCGGACCCATCAAGCCGGAATTGGCCTTTCAAAATTCTGCAGCCATGGCGTGGTCGACGGGGTCCTGGCGCAATGTCGCGGGATTTCAACATGGGATTGCCAGCCTCTGGCCCGCGCTGGTTTTGATCTGGGGCCTGCGCAGGCGTTTATGATTCCGGGACCCTGTCTTCGAAGAGCGAGCGCCCAGTGAGTCATTTTCAGCGTCACGTTTTTTTTTGCATCAATCAACGCGACGATGGCCGCGCGTGCTGTGCCGATCGCGGTAGCATCCCCATGTGGCAACACGCCAAAGCCCGGGTTAAGGCGCTCGGTCTTTCCGGTCCCGGCAAAGTCAGGATCAATCAGGCCGGATGTCTCGATCGATGTGATGCCGGCCCAGTCTGCGTGGTCTACCCAGATGCGGTCTGGTACACCTTTATCGACCAACACGATGTCGACGAGATCATTGACTCACATCTGAAACAGGGCAAGGTCGTCGAACGCCTGCGGATCGACGGATGACACCGAGCTCGCGCCGGGTCGTGGTCGCAGGCCCGGCCGGCCGCATTGACTGCACGGTCGATGAAGCACCGGCACCCAACGCTGGCATTGCGATCGTCGCCCACCCACATCCACTATTTGGCGGGCACCGCGACAATAAAGTGGTTCAGACCCTCGGGCGCACCTTACACGCCCTAGGCTACACCGTGTGGTTGCCCGATTTTCGAGGGGTCCGCGCATCCGAAGGCGTCCATGACAACGGGCAGGGCGAAGTCGATGACCTCGCCGCTGTCTTGCACCAGGCCCAACACGAATCCGCCGGACTAGCCGCATTGCCTAGACAATCTGTGGTTCTAGCCGGATTCTCCTTTGGTTCAATGGTCGTGACCCGATTGGCCACTCGATTGACCACCGCAAACACGCCAGCGCATCGGCTCATTCTGGTTGGCACTGCAACCTCGAAATGGACCGTCGACCCGGTGCCGGCCGATACCCTGGTGATTCATGGTGAAAATGATGAGGTGGTGCCTCTGAGCACCGTGCTTGACTGGGCCCGCCCCCAGGAACTACCGGTTGTGGTGATTCCCGGAGCCGATCATTTTTTTCACCGCAAATTAACGGTCATCAAGCGCCTTGTGCGCCAAGCCTGGGGCCAGCCCGAGCCCGGCCTATAATCGGGCCCTATGCGCTGGAATCCCTTTCGCCTCCTGGTTTCGCTGATTTTGCTCGTCACAGCGGTACCGGCGAGCTTAGCTCCGCTTCCCCCGAGCATCCCGGTTCCGCCGATCGCAGCCAAGTCCTGGCTCGTGCTGGACGTGGCCTCCGGTCAGGTGTTGGCCGCAGAGTCGGCCGATCAACGGGTCGACCCCGCATCGTTGACCAAATTGCTCACGGCCTATTTGAGCTTCGCGGCAATTCGGGACGGTACGCTCAAACTGGACCACCGGCCCCCCGTATCCGAGGCGGCCTGGAAGGCTATTGGTTCTCGAATGTTTATCGAGCCCAACAAACCGGCCAGCGTGGAGGAGTTGCTGAACGGCATGATTGTCCAATCAGGAAATGATGCCTCGATCGCACTTGCAGAAGCCGTCGCCGGGAGCGAAGCGGTCTTTGCGCAACGGATGAATCGCGAGGCCCAGCGCCTGGGCATGACCGCTTCTTCGTTTCGAAATGCCACTGGCCTGCCCGACCCCCAGCACTACAGCACGGCTGCCGATCTGGCCCGATTGGCCACGCGTCTGATTGAGGATTTCCCTCAGTTTTACGCCTATTACGCCAAACGGGAATATGCCTACAACGGGATCCGTCAGCCCAACCGCAACCGCTTACTCACGCTCGACCCGACCGTTGACGGACTAAAAACCGGGCACACCGACGCCGCCGGCTGGTGCCTGATTGCCTCGGCCAAGCGGGAACAACAGCCCGGTGGGTTTTCTCGTCGGCTCCTGACCGTCGTCATCGGTGCACCCAGTGAATCAGCCCGCATCGTCGAAAGCCAGAAGCTGCTGAACTGGGGATTTCAAAGTTTCGATGCGGTTCGGCTCTTCACTTCGGGCAAAGCCGCCGGCACCTATGAGGTCTGGAAGGGAAGCAGTTCCAGCGTGACCGGCGGGTTCGAGCGCGAAATCACGGTCAGCGTACCCAAGGGTCAGGCCGATCAGGTTCGGGCCGAGATCGAACGCCTGCAACCGCTCCTCGCCCCCATCGCCCGCGGTCAGCGAATCGGCACCGTGCGGGTCAAGCTGGGCGACCAGGTGCTGGCCGAACAGCCCATGGTGGCACTCGGGGCTGTGGATAGCGCGGGCTTCGTCGGCCGCCAATGGGACTCGGTCCGCTTGTGGTGGCGCAGTCGCTAGGTCGCTTCCGCCCATTACCCTATCCCTATCCCTGAACTTAAAACCATGTTGCCTGCACCGACCAACGTCCTCAACCCAACGGCCGCTGATGACCTTTGTGCCACTCGCGACCGCGACCGTCTCGGTGCTCGACCGTGGATTCATTTTTGGCGATGGCGTGTACGAGGTCGTCCCGGTCTACGCGCGGGTACCTTTTCGGTGGCCCGAGCATCGGGCTCGCTTGCGCCGATCCCTCGCCAAACTTCGGATCACGGATCCATTGGATGACGACCAATGGGCGAACCTGATCGAAACCCTGGTGGCTCGACACCCATGGTCTGATCAGTTCGTCTACCTGCAGGTCACGCGCGGCGTGGCCAAGCGGGATCACGCGTTTCCGGACCCGGCAGTGCCGCCGACGGTCTTTGCAATGACCAGCCCACTCACACTCCCGAGTGAAGACTTGCGATCCCGCGGAGCCCATGCCGTCTCACTGCCCGACGAGCGTTGGTTGCATTGCGATATCAAGAGTGTCGCGCTGCTCGGCAACGTTCTGGCGCGGCAGGCGGCGGTGGATGCTGGCGCGGTCGAATGCGTGATGTACCGCGACGGCATGCTCACGGAAGGCAGCTCGAGCAACCTCTGGGTCGTGCGCGACGGCACCGTTCTGGCGCCACCACGGGACCATCGGATTCTTGAAGGGATCCGTTACGGTTTGATCAACGAATTATGTGACGCTGAAGGGATTCCCTTTACGGTGCGGCCCATCCTGCGCAGCGAAGTGGAATCGGCCGACGAACTCCTGATGAGTTCGGCGACTAAGGAGATCCTGCCGATCACCCAACTCGACGGTCGCCCGGTCGGCCATGGCGACCAGGCTGGCAAACCGGGCCCAATCGGCCAGCGCCTTCATGCCGGCTATCAGCGGGCCAAAACGCAGGCATGAAGCCGGTCGATCGAACCCATGGGCCCACGCAGACGATCGGCACGCCGGATCTGCTCAGCTTTCCGTGTGAATTTCCGATCAAAATCATGGGGCCTGCAGTGGCGGACTTTGCGGACGTGATCTCGGCAGTTGTCCGTACCCATTGCCCCGACTTCGATCCAGCCACTCTGGTCCAGAGGCCATCCCGAGCCGGCAATTATCTGGGTCTGACCGCCACCATTCAGGCGATCAGCCGTGAGCACCTCGATACCCTTTATCGTGCGCTGAGTAGCCACCCGATGGTTCGGGTCGTGCTCTGACACGCCCGTGATGCGCGCGCGCGAGGCGCTTACGATCCGCGAACTGGGCCGGCGGCCCTACCTGGAAACCTGGGAGGCCATGCGCGCCTGGACCACCGCGCGCGAGTTCCATACCGAGGATCAGTTATGGCTGGTTGAACATGATCCGGTATTTACACTCGGCCTCGCCGGGCGCAGCGAGCACCTGCTGGGCCTCGAGCCCACCGAGGTTGTCCGGGTTGAACGCGGTGGGCAAGTCACCTATCACGGTCCGGGCCAGGCCGTGGTGTACGTCCTGTTGAACCTGGCCCGTCGTCAACTTTCGGTTCGTGCGCTGGTTCAATGCCTTGAACAGGCCACAATCGATTGGCTTGCCGGCCATGGGGTTGCGGCGCAGCGCCGAACCGGGATGCCTGGGGTGTATCTGAACTCAAGCTATCCGGACGGCCTGGCGTTGGCCAAAATCGCAGCCCTTGGGCTGAAAATCACACGGGGGTGCAGCTTTCACGGTATCGCGCTCAACCTCGCCATGGATCTCAGCCCCTTTGAGCGTATTCATCCCTGCGGATTTGCCGACTTGCGGGTCACCGACCTGAAAACCGCTTTGCAAGCCCCACTAGAAGCCCAATTGCATACCCCATTGCATACCCCATCCACCCCACCGCAAGACCTGAACGTGAGCGCGCTTGCTCGGTCTTTTGTCCAAATGGTGGCATCCTCGCTCGAATGCGATCCCGCATTCCTGAAACCCGAAATGCAAGCTTCAAACCCCAATCCTGATGACTGAACCCGCACCCGCCAACATCGTCATCGATCCCATGCTCAAGCAGAAAGGCGCGGCCAAGACCGCGCGGATTCCGATCAAAGTCGAAGCGGTGCCGGCGCTGAAAAAGCCCGACTGGATTCGCGTCAAGTTGGCGCCCGCTTCATCTAGGTTCCAGGAAATCAAAACGATCCTGCGCGAAAACCGGCTCCACACGGTCTGTGAAGAGGCCAGTTGCCCAAATATCAGTGAATGCTTTGGAAAAGGCACCGCGACGTTCATGATCATGGGCGACAAATGCACCCGGCGCTGCCCGTTCTGCGATGTCGGCCATGGCCGGCCCGATCCGCTCGATCCGCAGGAGCCCGCGAACCTCGCTCGCACCATCGCCGCGCTCCGCCTGTCCTATGTGGTGATCACCTCGGTCGACCGCGACGACCTGCGCGATGGGGGCGCCCAACACTTTGTTGACTGCATCCGGGCGGTCAGGGAAGCAAGTCCGGACACGCGAATCGAAGTGTTGGTTCCCGATTTTCGGGGCCGAATGGAGCGCGCGCTCTCGATCCTCGATGCGGCCCCGCCTGACATCATGAACCACAATCTCGAAACCGTGCCCAGACTCTATCGAGAGGCACGCCCGGGTTCGGACTATGCCCACTCACTCGCCCTCCTGCAGACCTTCAAACAGCGCCATCCCGGCGTCCCCACCAAGAGCGGTTTGATGGTGGGTCTGGGCGAGACCGACGACGAAATCCTGGCGGTGATGCGCGACATGCGCGCTCATTCCATCGACATGCTCACGATTGGCCAATATCTCGCCCCATCTGGCCATCATCTGCCGGTGCGACGCTACGTCCATCCCGAAACGTTCGAGCGGTTTGAGCGGGAAGCCCGGGAGCTGGGTTTTCAGCACGCGGCCGTGGGTGCCTTGGTCCGTTCCAGCTATCACGCCGATCAGCAGGCCCATGCCGCCGGGGTGACCTAAGCCCGGGCCACGAACTCTGGCGCTAAGTTCTGGCGCTTAGGTTCTGGCGCTTAACTCTGCCCGCGCGAAGCCAGATTCGATTCAATCAGGCGCTCTAGCGCGGCCCAACTCGCGGGCTCGCCAACCCAACGCCGAATGATTTCACCCTCGGGACCGATCAGAATGGTGGTGGGCGTCACCACGACCGGTGCAAACGCCTGGGCGAGGACGCCCTGCAAATCTAACGCGACGGGAAAGGGCAAGGCCTGCGTGCGGGCAAAATGCAACACAAAATCGGGACGGTCGTAGGCCATCGCCACCGCGATGGTTTCGAAGCCGCGTTTGGCGAACTGTTGATGGAGCCGGATCAGGGCCGGCATTTCACGGACACAGATCACACAGCTGGTCGCCCAGAAATTCACCAGTACAACCTTGCCCCGCAAACCCGCCTGGCTCAGGCGTTGCCCATCGATCAGTGCATAGGTGGCCTCAGGCGCTCGCTCCGGATGGAACCAGAAACGCCAGCAGAAAAAACTCGCGCCGGCCAAGAGCACCAGCGCCGCGAGCGTCTGGCGAGCCCGGCGCGCCAGAGACACGCCCTGCCGAACCGGGGGGCGGGTTACTTACCTGCGCCCGGTGCCGACCAAGGCGCAGGCGATGGCTCGGGCCGGAATGCGTCACGTTCTGAGATCAGCTCCCACAGAGTCACCACTTTGCGTACTCCCGAGACCCTCGCGGCAACAGCGGCTGCCCGATCGGCTTCGGCGCGCGTCACAAGACCCATCAGGTAAACCACGCCATCCTCGGTCGCGACCTTGACGTGATTGGCGGCAACCCCGCCGATTTCGATGAGCGATGCTTTGACTTTGGTCGACACATAACCGTCATTTGCCTGACGCAGCAGGCTCACCCCGGACCCAACCGTCAGTTCGTTGTAGACCGCCTGAACATTATCCAATCGGGTAATGGCGTCGCCCGCGGCTTTTTTTTCCGCCTCGTCCAGCACCTGCCCGGTCAGCAAGACCCGGCGATTAAAGCTCACCACATTGACCGCCGTGGAATTGCGAATCGCCTGCAGCAATCGCTGTGGTGACTTGACTTCAATCGCGCCGTCATCGGTCTGGGCCCCGAGCGTACGACGATCGTGCGCCGAGATTGCGCCAACAGCGGCCCCAGTAATCGCAGCCGCCACACAACCCCACTGGCTCACCGTCACCAGCGTCAGAGCGCCAACCAACATCGCCGCTGAAAGGAGCGATGATCGGGGCGCTGGAGTGGACAGCGCGTCCGGGGTCGAGGAATGAGCAGCATTCATGGATCGGTTTTCCTTCTATATCCAAGATTCAAATTTCAAAGCGCATCGCCCAGGAGCAGGGCATCTACGCCATCACAGAGGCAATGCAAAATCAGCAAATGGATTTCCTGAACCCGGGCCGTCCGCCCGTGAGGGACGGCCAACAAGAGATCCGACTCGCGTAGTTGGGTCGCAATTCGGCCCCCGCCCTGACCGGTCAGTGCAATGACGTCCATCTCGCGCTCATGGGCGACTTCAATTGCGCGGACGACATTCGCTGAATTGCCCGAGGTCGAGATCGCCAGCAAGAGGTCACCTGGCCCCCCGAGGCCGCTCACTTGGCGAGCAAAAATCTCATCGAACTGGTAGTCATTGCCAACCGCCGTCAGGATCGAAGTGTCGGTTGTCAAGGCGATCGCGGGCAGGGCCGGGCGCTCGCGCTCGAAGCGCCCAATAAGCTCAGCCGCGAGATGCTGGGCATCCGCCGCGGACCCGCCATTGCCACAGATGAGCAGGCGGTGCCCCTCGGACAGGGTGCTGGCTAAGCGCTCAATGGCGCTCGCAATCGGTTGGGCAAGCGTCTCGGCCGAAAGCTGGTGAAGACGAATATTTTCGTCGAATTGTTCAAGGGTCCGATCG
>RFPW01000160.1 GCA_009925965.1 Betaproteobacteria bacterium | reverse complement strand
GCGCGCGGCGAGATTAGCCAAGTGCGACCTGATCACGGGCATGGTGGGCGAGTTCCCCGAGCTCCAGGGCACCATGGGCCGTTATTACGCAGTGCACGATGGCGAAACGCCAGAAGTCGCTCAGGCCATCGAGGATCATTACAGGCCCCGCTTTGCCGGGGACAGTCTCCCCGCAGGTCCAGTCGGTTTGATAGTGGCACTGGCCGACAAGCTGGAAACGCTCGCGGGGATCTGGGGTATTGGATTGCAGCCCACCGGCGACCGTGATCCATTTGGGTTGCGGCGTCAGGCGCTTGGCGTGGTTCGCATGATGGTCGAACATGCTCTGCCTCTGGAACTGCCTCAACTGATCAAGGCCGCATTCGATGCATTCGATACGCTGAGTCACCCCGACACGTTCCATCCCGATGTGAACGGCCTGCAGGCGTTCATGCTCGACCGATTACGCGGGTGGTTGAGAGCCTGGCAAAACGACCGTTGGGATGCGGTATCGATTGACGCGGTATTGGCGGTCGAGGCGGCTCGCCTTGAGCAGTTGCCGGCCCGCCTGGATGCCTTGGTTGCGTTTCGGGCGCTTCCAGAATCCGCGGCGTTGGCGGCTGCGAACAAGCGCATCGGTAACATCTTGCGCAAATCCGCCCCTGAGTTGCTGGGCCACGCTCCCAAGATCGATGCGTCTCGCCTGGTTGAACCCGCCGAACTCGCGTTGGCCGATGCGCTGGCTCAGATTGCAGATGCGGTCGACGGCGACTTTGGCGCGGAACGCTACGCCGAATCACTGGCCAGGTTGGCCGCGCTGCGCGGGCCAGTCGATACATTCTTTGAGGCGGTCATGGTGATGGCCGAAGACCCCGCGTTGCGCGCCAATCGCCTCGCCCTTCTTGCAAGCCTCTATGCGCGAATGAATCGGGTGGCGGATCTCTCGCGCCTTGCGGTCTGATCAAGATGCCGCTGCTACTTTGTGACCGCGACGGGGTGATCAATCAGGACTCCGAGCACTACATTAAGTCGCCGGGAGAGTTCATGCCGATCGCAGGCAGTATCGAAGCCCTCGCCCAGTTGAGCCAGGCGGGCTGGCGGATTGCGGTGGTCACGAACCAATCCGGTCTTGCTCGCGGCCTTTTTACGCTCAGCACGCTCCACGCGATTCATCAAAAGTTACATCAACTGGTTCAATCTGCGGGGGGGCGTATCGATGCAATCTTCCTGTGCCCGCATGGCCCTGACGCGGGATGCGCTTGTCGAAAGCCTGGCCCAGCGCTTTTCCAGCAAGCCTTGGCGCGATTCCATGTGGTAGCCAGCGATGCGCTCGCTGTCGGCGATTCATTGCGCGACCTGCAAGGCGCCGCCGCTGCGGGTGTTGCTGCGGTTTTGGTTCGAACCGGCAACGGCCTCTTGACCGAGGCGCGCGCCCAAGACCCGAGTGGAGATTTGAGCACTCAGCAAGCTTTGCGGTTGCCGCCCGACACCCGAATTTATGAGAATCTTGCGGCGCTGGCGGACTCCCTTCTTCGCAAGCACTGAACATTCTGAACCGAGATCTGAACCTTATGCATGCAGGTT
This sequence comes from Betaproteobacteria bacterium, assembly GCA_009925965.1. Lineage (GTDB taxonomy): Bacteria > Pseudomonadota > Gammaproteobacteria > Burkholderiales > Burkholderiaceae_E > RFPW01. The sequence continues at coordinate 3,716 of RFPW01000160.1, read as the reverse complement.
CGCAGCCGAGTCAACAAGCCAGATCGCCGGGCGTTTTCCAGGCCGTTCGATCCGTGCTTTTTTACCTGTTTCAGCTCCTCACGGTCGCGCCCTTCTCCTTGCTGTGCCTGTTGTGGGCGCCACTCCCGCTGCACTGGCGCTATCGGCTGACCATCCTTTGGCCACGATTCATGATCTGGGGCGCCAAAGTACTTTGTGGCGTGCGATGGGAAGTTCGCGGATGGGAAAACTTACCCGATCACTCAGTTGTCTTGTTAAGTAAACACCAATCAACCTGGGAGACGATGTTTTTCATCGCGCACATGCCGCGTGAGCTCGTTTTTGTATTCAAACGCGAGTTGCTTCGATTGCCCTTTTTTGGCTGGGGGATCGGGCTTCTGAACATGATTTCGATTGATCGTTCTCAAGGTCGAGATGCATTTGAACAAGTCGTGACGCAAGGGACCCGAAAACTGGAGGAAGGGCGTTGGCCCATTTTGTTTCCTGAAGGCACCCGCACCAGTCCGGGCGAGCAAGGTCGCTACAAGAGCGGCGGTGCGCGACTCGCAGTTCGCGCCGGGGTATCCGTGGTGCCGATTGCGGTGAACTCCGGCGATTGCTGGCCCCGCGGGCGCATGCTCTATCCGGGTTTGGTCACCGTGTCGATTGGTCCCCCCATCGCAACCACGGGACAGACGCCCGACGGTGTGACTCGAGAGGTCGAGGCCTGGATCGAGACGGAAATGCGCCGACTCTCACCAGAGCGCTACTCGGAGCCCTGGTCACCCGCCACTTCGGCGGCTGCGATTCGTCGCGAACGCGCGTCGCGCGCGATCGAGTCGTCGAACTAAGCGCTGAAGTCATGGGCTGGCGCGATTTCATGACCGACCTGCTTGCGGGCCGCGCAGCGCCCAGCCCAAGCACACCCGAATTTGAAACGGCAGGCCATTCGATCACTCTAGCTTCGAGAACGATCGAGTATCGGTTGACGCGGTCGGCCCGACGCACGATCGGTCTCCAGATCGATCCTCGTGGACTCAACGTGAGAGTGCCCCAGCGCGCAGCCTTGCGCGATATCGAACAGGCGTTACAGGGCAAGTCCGATTGGATCTTGCGCAAACTGGCAGAGTTGGAAAAGCTGTATGGGCGAGAGGCCCAATCTGCTGAACCGCCCGCTGCAAAATCGCTAGCCGAAATCAGGGCGCTCAAGCGCAAAGCTCGGGCGGTATTCGCTGAGCGCCTTGCGCACTTTGAACGTCAGCATGCCTGCGCCCCTGCGCTTTGGAGCCTGACATCGGCACGCACCCGTTGGGGCAGTTGTAGCCCGGGCGGACATGTTCGGCTCAATTGGCGCCTGATTCAATGTCCGATCCCGGTCATTGATTATGTGATTGCACACGAGCTCGCCCACCTGGAGGAGCTCAATCACGGCCCGAGATTTTGGGCGCGCGTCGAGGTGCTTTACCCGGATTGGCGCCGCGAACGAAAGGTCCTACGGGGGTATCGACTAGACGACCGACTGGACGGCAGCTAGCCGATCCGCCAATTGATACCAAAGCGCCTGGGGGATTTCCTCAGCGCGTTCCGTCCCCGAAATTTCGGGCGCGGACACCCCTCGCGCAGCCAGCCAGGGCAACAAGGTACCCCGCAACATTTTGCGGCGCTGCCCGAACCCCGCCGCAAGTACGGCCTCGAGTGCGCTCAGGCTGCGGACCTGCGGGCTGACCAGGGGCCGCATTCGAAAGACTGCCGAATCCACCCGGGGGGGCGGATCAAAGGCCTGAGGCCCGACTTCAAACAAGAAATCGATGCAGTACCACGCCTGCAGCAAGACGCCGAGGCGCCCGTAGGCCGCCTGTCCGGGTCCGGCCGCCAACCGCTCGACCACCTCCTTTTGCAGCATGAAGTGCTGGTCCTCAACGATCGACACTTGATCGATCAATCGAATCAGCAAAGGGCTCGAAATGTTGTAGGGCAGGTTGCCAACAATCCGCAGTTTGCGGTTCGGTGACTCAGGTGCGAGGGACTGTGCGAACGAATTTAAGAACAACTGTCCAAAGTCAAAGTTCAGTGCATCGGCCTCGTGCACGATCAGTTGCTCAGGTGTAAATCGCCTGCGCAAGCGCGCCACCAAATCACGATCGAGTTCAACCGCATGCATCTGCGGCAGGTGGGTCAAGAGATGCTGCGTGAGTGCCGCCAAGCCGGGGCCGATCTCAACGACAAGGTCATTCTCGCGCAAGCCCATCGCCGCGACGATCGCGCGCAAAACCCCCTGATCGACCAGAAAATGTTGCCCAAAGCGCTTGCGCGCCTGATGCGCACCGCTGCGTTCAGTCAAGCCGCAGTTCAACGAAGGTTTTGTCGCGAAGCCGCCGCAACCATTCCTGCGCCTGCTCCTCGATCTTGCGTTCCCGGATCACGTTGCGGGCAGCGATGCGCTCGCGGTCTGCGGCTGAGCCATTGCGACGCTCGTTAACCACGATGAGATGCCAGCCAAAGGGACTTCGAACGGGCTGGCTCAGTTCATTCAACGCGAGGGCCTGCATAACCCGATCAAATTCTGGAACGGTATCGCCGGGGTCCAGCCAACCGAGATCACCCCCGCGAGCGGCGCTGCCGTCAGCAGAGTATTGCCGCGCCAAATCCCCAAACTCCGACCGGCGCGACTGCACGCGTTCGCGCAGTTCGTTCAGGAGGCGCTGAGCTTCGACATCGCCCGCGGGGCCGCTCGCTGGGCGCACCAGGATGTGCCGTGCACGCGTCTGGACCACGGGCCGCGCAGCTTCGGAGGCGGCACTGCGTTCTTCTTCGAGTCGAATGACGTGAAAGCCGGCGCCACTCCGCAACGGACCCGCGACCGTTCCAGCCGGCTTACCCTGCAAAGCGTCTGTGAATAGCGAGGGCCAGCGGTCCGCAGTTCGCCAGCCCAAGGAGCCACCGGTTTCGAGAGCACCACCCGCATCGGAAAAGGTCGCGGCCAAGCGGGCGAAATCAGCGCCCGCGCGAGCCTGACGCGCGATGTCTTCAGCCCGCAAGCGCAAGCGTTCCGATCTGCTGCGGCCCGATGTTCTCAGACACCCCCACCAGGATCTGCGCAATCTTGAGTTCGGGCACACGAGCCTGCCGAGAAATGTTGACCTGTAAATCGATTTCGCTTTCGGCAATTTCGATCCGCGCGTCAACTTCACGCTCGCGCAGACGGGTCATCAGAATACCGTCGCGCATGTCACCGCGAAACCGATCAAACGTCATGCCATCGGCTTCGAGACGATCGCGAAACGCCGAGACGGTCAACCCGTTTTCCTCTGCCATCCGCGCAACCGCCCGATCGATTTGCGCATCATCAACACGCAATCCGAGCTCACGTGCCGACTGGACCTGAGCGCGATCCAGAATCAAACGCTCGAGCACCTGACGCTGAAGCTCTGCATTGTCCGGAGGCTTCACAGACTGCTGGCGCAGTTGGCGCTCCGCCATCCGGGCACGCAGGCTCAGTTCCCCCGCCGTGATGGGTTCGCTGTTCACGATGGCGACGATTCGATCAACGGGTTGCGGCGCGGCCGACACGACTCCGTGGATTGCGATCGCCAAAAAGGCACTACCTGCAGACAAAAAAAGTGACTTCATTCGTAACCGAAATAACGACCGGTCGAGATCTCGCGATCCGGGCGAACCCGCCAACCTGGGATGCTGCGGCTCAATATAGCAGAGGGGTCCGAGCCAATCTTGGCCAG
>RFPW01000159.1 GCA_009925965.1 Betaproteobacteria bacterium | reverse complement strand
TGTCCACCTCGCCCGTGGCGTACTCACCGTCAATGGTCAGCGCCTGGCTGCGGGCGACGCGCTCAAGCTGGTTGATGAGCCTGCAGTAACGTTGACGCAGGGGGAGGGAGCTGAGGTGCTCGTGTTCGATTTGTAGCCCGTCCAGACGGCATTGCCGACGAGGGCCAGGAGCACCACGAGTCCGCCCTGCAAGCTGGCCTCGGAAGGGCGCTCGCCGACCGCCAGCCATACCCAGAGCGGCCCGAACAACACCTCAAGCAGGGCCAAGAGTGTGATTTCCTGGGGGGCCAGATGGCGAGATGCACCGACCATCAACATACAAGGCAGTCCGAGCTGCACGACACCGAGGATTGCCATCAGGCTGAGGTCCCAGGGAGTGGCCTCGAGAGGCCATGCCAGCGGCAAGGTGCCCATACAAGACAAGAGCGCACCGATGGCGATGGCGGGTACGAGATCGACCTCAGCACCCCATTTTTTTAACGTGATGACGTTGACGGAAGCGGCGAGCGGAACGCCGGCCGCGATCGCCATCCCCGAGAGCGCTGCGGCGGACGCATGGGCTGTACCAATTTGATCGTGGACCATCCAGACGATCCCGCCAAAGGCGGTTGCAATGGCGGACCAGGTCGTCACGCTGAGGGGTTCGGACAGGATCACTCTAGCCATTAGCGCTGAAAGCAGGGGCGCGACCGCCAGAACAACCAGGGTGTTGGCGACGGTCGTTCGCATAAGCGCAATCATGAAACAAGTGAACATGATTGCCCAGCAGGTACCTGAGAGCCAAAGTACTCCGCCGCCGCGCAGAAACGGGCGCCACCACCCGCCAGGATCACGCGCAACGAGCACCAGACCGACAAAGACCAGGCAGAAAGCGGAGCGCCAGAATGTGATTTCAAGTCCAGCCGCGACCTGCAAGTGACGGCTAATGGCCCCCGCGGTCGACCAGCACAACGCACAGAACACCAGAGTCCACGCTGCGCGTGACCGGTGATTGCGCACTTGCGCCGGAGGTGACTGAGAGGCGTCCACGGTCCAAGTATATCGGTGGGTTGGACCGGTAGAATCGGGGTCTATGGCCGCCCCTGACTTCCTGCACCTGCGTGTTCATTCCGAGTATTCGGTCGTTGATTCGATCGTGCGTATCGACGCGCTGGTCGCCGCCGCAAAGTCAGATCAGCAGCCGGCGGTGGCGATCACGGATCTGGGTAACGTGTTCGGCTGGATCAAGTTTTACAAGGCGGCGCGGGCAGCCGGGATTCAACCTATTCTCGGCGCCGATGTCTGGATTACCAACGAGGTAGACCGCGACAAGGCGCATCGACTGCTTTTGATCGCTGCCAATCAGGCGGGCTACCTGCGTTTGTGTGAGTTGCTTTCAAGGGCCTGGTTGGAGAATCCCTGGCGCGAACGAGGCGAAATCCGTCGTGAGTGGCTGGGGCCGACCGATGGGCTCATCGCCCTTTCGGGTGCGGCGCAGGGCGACGTCGGTGAGGCCTTGCTGGCAGGACGCGCCGAGCTTGCTGCCCAACTCGCATCCGACTGGGCCCGTCGTTTTCCGAACGCGTTTTATCTCGAACTCCAGCGTGTCGGGCGCCCCACCGACGAGTCTCATGTGCGACTTGCTGCTGCCCTTGCCGCTCGCCTCGGCTTGCCCGTCGTGGCCACTAATCCCGTCCAGTTCGTCAAACCGGATGAATACGCCGCCCATGAGGCCCGGGTTTGCATCGCCGAGGGCGAACTGCTGGCCAATCCCAGTCGTACCCGACGGTTTAGTCAGCAGATGTGGTTTCGCTCGCAGGCCGAGATGGTGGAACTCTTTGCGGACCTGCCGGCGGCGCTCGCCAACACGGTCGAAATTGCCCGTCGTTGCCACCTGACCATGAGCCTTGGCAAAGCGCGTTTGCCCGATTTTCAGGTGCCCGAGGGGTGGACGCTTGATGACTGGCTGCGGGCGCAGTCGCACGAGGGTCTGCAGAGGCGCTTCAAGGTGCTATTTCCGCCAGACAGCTTACCGGCGACGGAAATTGAGAGTAGGCGCACGCACTACGCGGCCCGCATCGACTACGAGTGCGACACGATTGTTCAGATGGGGTTCAGCGGGTATTTCCTGATCGTTGCGGATTTCATTAATTGGGCCAAGCAAAACGATGTTCCGGTTGGACCGGGCCGGGGCTCGGGAGCAGGTTCGCTTGTCGCATATGCGTTGGGCGTGACAGACATTGATCCGATCCCATACGCCTTGTTATTTGAACGATTTCTGAATCCAGAACGGGTTTCAATGCCCGATTTTGATATTGATTTTTGTCAGGACAAGCGCTGGCGTGTGATCGAGTATGTGCGCCAAAAATACGGTGCACAGGCCGTTAGCCAGATCGCAACGTTTGGCACGATGGCCTCTAAGGCCGTCATCCGCGATGCGGGCCGGGTACTCGATCTTCCTTATAATTTTTGTGATCAGCTGTCGAAGTTGATCCCGGTCGTCCAGAACAAACCGCTCTCGCTCGTTAAGGCGCGCGAGGCCGAGCCGCAGTTGCGTGAGCGGGAAGAAAAAGAAGATGACGTCCGCGGCTTGCTTGAAATCGCCGGCCCCCTTGAAGACCTGACCCGCAACGTCGGCATGCATGCAGGTGGGGTGCTGATTGCGCCGGGGCGTTTGACGGATTTTTGTCCGCTCTACAAAGCGCCCGGCACGGATGCCGTGATCAGTCAGTACGACAAAGACGATGTCGAAGCGGTGGGCCTGGTGAAGTTTGACTTCCTTGGGTTGCGCAACCTGACCATTCTGGATCTGGCGGTCCGCTACGTTCGGGAGGCGCAAGAGCGGGCAGGCGTTGCGCTTGGCGATCGCCTGGACCTCGCGCGCTTGGCGTTTGATGACCCCAAGGCTTATCAAGTTCTCAAAGTCGCGAATACCACCGCGATTTTCCAGCTTGAAAGCGACGGCATGAAAAAGCTCTTGAAAAAGCTTGAGCCAGATCGCTTTGAGGACATCATCGCGGTCCTCGCGCTGTATCGTCCCGGTCCATTGGGTTCGGGCATGGTCGACGATTTCATCCTGCGCAAAAAAGGGCAGCAGGCCATTGACTTCTTCCATCCTGACCTCAAGGCGACTCTCGAACCGACCTACGGCGTGATCGTCTACCAAGAGCAGGTCATGCAGATTTCTCAAACCATTGGGGGCTACACCCTCGGTGGTGCCGATCTGCTCCGGCGAGCGATGGGTAAGAAAAAGCCCGAAGAAATGGCCAAGTACAAAGGGACATTTTTGTCGGGTGCGAAGGAGAAAGGCTATGGCGCAACCTTGGCGGAAAAGCTCTTTGACCTGATGGCGATGTTTGCCGAGTATGGTTTTAACAAGTCCCATACCGCTGCTTACGCCGTCGTCACCTATCACACGGCGTGGCTTAAGGCGCACTGGCCCGCTGAGTTCATGGCGGCGACCTTGTCCTCGGACATGGACGACACAGACAAGGTGATGCTGTTCGTCAATGATGCCCGCGAGAATCATCTCACCGTGCTCGGGCCGGATGTGAACGCCTCGGTTTGGCGCTTCGTTCCAGTGGGTGGGGAGGGTGCCCCAGCACGCACCATTCGCTATGGACTAGGCGGCGTTAAAGGTGTGGGTGCTCAGGCCGTTGAACATCTCATCGCGCGCCGCGATAGTAGCGGGCCCTTTAAAGATTTGTTCGATTGGGTTGCGCGGGTCGATCGGAGGATTTGCAACCGGCGTTGTATGGAGGCCCTGATTCGGGCGGGTGCACTCGACAGTCTGGGCCCGGCCGCCGATCGAGCCCAACTGTTGGCCACCCTTCCACACGCGATTGATTGCGCCGATCAAGCCGATGCACAAATCGGTCAGGACAGTCTGTTTGGCGCGATTGACGCGACATTCGATGCGCCGCGCCAGTGGGTTCAGGTTGCACCCTGGACCGAGCGTCAACGATTGCGAGAAGAGAAGGCGGCGCTGGGTTTCTATTTTAGCGGGCACTTATTCGACGCACACCGCGCGGAGGTGCAGCGGATGGTACGTGCCCGCCTGGTGGACTTGGCGCCCTCGCGCGATCCCCAATGGCTGGCGGGTACGATCGCTGGGCTGCGCCCGCAGATGACCCGGCGCGGCAAAATGCTGATCGTGACGCTTGACGATGGATCAGCCAAGGTCGAGATTTCGATCTTTGCCGAGCTTCATGAGCGTTACCGGGCGCTGTTGCGAGAGGACGAGTTTCTGCTGGTTCAAGGACGTGTCAGCAACGACGAGTATGCGGGTGGACTGCGTGTGAGCGCTGATCGGGTGCTTGACCTGACCGGGGCCAGAATGCAGTTCGCCCGTCGATTGCGGATTCAGCTCAACGGTCAAAGTCATGCTGGTCGCCTGCACGACCTGCTTGCTCCGTATCAAGAGGGTCCGCCCGCGGAGGTCTTGGGGTGCCCCGTTGAAATCGAGTATCACACCGCGAGCGCCCGCTGCCGCATCACGCTGGGCGAAGCGTGGCGGGTGCGGCCAGACGACGCCCTGTTGGGCTCTTTGCGTCAGTGGTTGACTGCGGATTCTGCCGAGCTCTTGTATGAGTGAAGACTGGGTCGCGAGCCCTTGGATGAGCCCGGATCAAGAATGAGCCCGGGTCGAAGATGAATTCAGGACGGGGCACCTGGGCCCGGCTACTGCGCTACACCCGTCGGTGGCTCCGCGGTCTCATCCTGGGCTTTTGTTGCATGATTCTCGCTGCTGCAACGGAGCCCGTTTTTCCGGCGCTGATGAAGCCGTTGCTCGATCACGGGTTTGGCGGCGAGCGGACGTTCTCGTTGTGGCTTGTACCGGCTGCCGTGATCGGTATTTTCGTGGTTCGAGGTTTCGCGACCTTTACCGGCAATTACGTCCTCAACTGGGTTGGACAGCAGGTGTTGCGCGAGTTGCAGCGTGACTTTGGCATGGCCACGATCTTGATCACCCATGATCTGGGCGTGATCGCAGGCTTTTGCCGTGAGGTGATTGTGATGTACGCCGGAGTGGTGCTTGGTGGCATGGGTAGTGTGTCAGGCGCCTTCTTTGGTGGCCTGATGATTGGGCTTGTGCAACAACTGTCTACACTGTTTTTACCTAATCAGCTGCAAAATTCGGCAATCTTTGTGGTGTTTCTATTGATTATTCTGTTGCGGCCGCAGGGTCTGTTTGGTAAGGCATTGCGTCGCACATGAAAGTACAAGCTCAGCACAAGTCGCCCGCACGGCGCCCCATCGTACTGATCGCGCTGTTCGGGCTCTGTCTCTTATACACATCTC
>RFPW01000158.1 GCA_009925965.1 Betaproteobacteria bacterium | reverse complement strand
TGATGCCTTGCAAGTCAATCTGCTGCCTGGCCAGGAATTGGCAAAGGAGTTGATTCAGCTGAAGGTCGGTGGACGAAAAGCCTTGTCGACCATTTTGGCAGAGCAATTTTCAGGCCCCCAACTCGGTCATGGCCCGAGCACAAACCGTTCCGGAGGACCACGCCCACTGAAAGTTGTACCCGCCCAGCCAACCCGTGACGTCGACAACTTCCCCAATGAAGTGCAGGCCCGGGATCCGACGGCTCTCCATCGTTCGCGGGTCCAATTCTCGGGTTGAGACCCCACCTCGCATGACCTCCGCCTTACGCCACCCCTCGGACCCGGATGGCGTCATGGTCCAGGACTGGATCCGCCCCGAAAGTTCCTGCAACACCCGATCGGGGAAGTCAGCGATTCGGCTCAAACCCAACTCCGCAGGGTGCCCGGTGAGGGGCTCGAACCCATCCTGCGCCAGTCGCCGAGGCAAGCGCTCCGCCAAAATGGTCGACAAGGCTTTTCGTCCACCGACCTTCAGCTGAATCAACTCCTTTGCCAATTCCTGGCCAGGCAGCAGATTGACTTGCAAGGCATCACATCACCCGGACGCCAAAAACTGGACGTCTGGAGCACGGCAGGACCGCTCAATCCACGATGAGTGAAGAGCAAGTCCTCGACAAACAGGATAGGCTTGGGCCGCCGACCCCCGGCCACTGTATGGAGCGACTGAGGTTGAACCTGAATACCCACCTCAAGCGAGATACCAGCTAGCGGAACAAATACGGTCCAGTCGTGCGCCGCAAACGTCAATGGAACCAGCGCGGGGCGCGGCTCAACCACGGCCAACCCGAATTGTTTCGCCAGAGTCAAACCCCAGTCCGTAGCACCGATCTTGGGTACAGGCAGCCCGCCAGTGGCCACGACCAGTCGCCTGGCATCGATCGAACCCGCGTCGGTCTGGAGTTGAAACCCCTGCCCGGATCGCGCAACGGATCGAACCGCAACCGGCCTCCGCCATGCGACACCCGCTCGCTCGCACTCGGCGACCAGCATCGCAATGATTTCCTCGGCGGATGTGTCGCAAAACAATTGGCCGCGGTGCTTCTCGTGAAACGCGATTCGATAGCGACGAACCAACTCAATGAACTCGGCTGGCGGATGTTCGCGTAAGGCAAATCGCGCAAACAGTGGGTCGTCACCCAGATAACGATCGATCTGATCGCCCTCGAGGTTCGTGAAATTGCAGCGACCGCCACCCGAAATACGAATCTTTTCAGCCAATCGTTGGGCATGGTCGATCAAGACGACCCGGGCACCGCGCGCGCCCGCCTGCGCGGCGCAGTACATTCCTGCGGCCCCTGCACCGACGATCGCCACATCAAAGGTGTCCAGGCCCTTGATCACTCGCGTCATATTGCGGACGCTCCGGATGGGATCGACATCGATGCCCGCGCAGCCTTGGCCACCGCCTCGACTTGAGCCGCGATGCTGTTCGGGACGGAATTAACGCCAGCGAGCACCGCTGCGGTCCAGGCAGCCGTCGACCGCGCATCCCGCTCGGGCCAGATTGATTCGCCCCCAGTCGCTACCGACTGTCCTTCCACGGCCGTCTGCCAGCGGCCTTCGCTGAACCAATCAATCTTCGAAGGGCGCCGAACATTCGCCACCACCTCGCCTTCGGTCGCGCGCATGACCATCGCATGGGCATCGAGACGTTCTAGCGTTTGGCGCTGCAGAAGATCGAACTCCGGGTGGGTGTACGCCGACAAACGCAGGCAAGCCGGCAGCGCCGTCGGATTGAGCAGTTTGGCAATGGTGTGTCCCGTATTTCGCAATCCCAGTAAGGTTCGAAATCCCAACATTCGGGCAAGCGGCGGCGCCAGAATATCGATCGGCACAAAGGCTGGGGCGCCCCGTTGGAGACTCGCTTCAGCCTGCCCGATGGACTCGCACAGTTGCTGCCCCAACGCAGACCAAATTTCAGCGCTAGCGGTTCGACCCGGATCGTGACGAACGCCATGTACGATCACCTGAACCCCCTCCCGAGCCAGCAGGCAAGCAAGCAGCGGCACGAGATTGGGCGCATTGCGAGCCCCGTTATAGGTCGGAATCGAAACCACAGGCCGCCCCGGCTCCACGCCAATCCGCCCCTGCCGGCCCTGCAGCGCATCAAGGGCGCCAACCAGTTCATCGACCGATTCGCCCTTCATGCGCAGCGCGATCAAGACGGCACCGACCTGCGCTGGGTCCAACAGCCCGTCGAAAAGCCAGGAAAAAAGCTGGGCAGCCTCGTGGCGCTCGAGGCTTCGGGCCCCTGAGGCGCCGCGTCCGATCCGTTTCAGCAGCGGTTGGAGATTCATGCGCGGTATCCTACTCAGATCATGCTTGTACTCGGAATCGAATCTTCATGCGACGAAACCGGTGTTGCACTCTATGACACGGTCAGGGGTCTGCGCGCACAAGCACTGCATTCTCAGGTCGCCATGCATGAGCAATACGGGGGCGTTGTCCCCGAACTCGCCTCGCGGGACCATATTCGTCGGGTCCTGCCTCTTACTGACCAAGTCCTGCGTGAGGCGAGCGTAAGCCGTTCCGATGTGAACGCAATTGCCTACACGGCGGGTCCGGGTCTCATTGGCGCGCTCCTGGTCGGCGCTTCAGTCGCCACTGCGGCCGCCTGGGCACTTGGGATACCGGCAATCGGCATCCATCATCTCGAAGGTCACCTGCTCAGCCCGCTACTCGCCAGAGACCCGCCCGATTTTCCATTCGTGGCCTTGCTGGTTTCCGGCGGGCACACTCAATTGCTCGAAGTCACCGGAATTGGCCAGTATCGACTGCTTGGCGACACCCTCGACGATGCAGCGGGGGAAGCGTTTGACAAATCCGCTAAATTGCTTGGCTTGGGCTACCCTGGTGGCCCCGCGATCGCCCGCCTGGCCGACTCCGGCGACCCTAGTCGCTTCACATTGCCCCGACCCATGCTCCGCTCTGGGAATCTCGAATTTTCATTCAGCGGACTCAAAACAGCGGTTGCGACGCAGGTGCAACGCGCCCAACGCGACGAATTCCCCAATAGCCCCCAAGATCCCCAATTTCGCCCCGATCTCGCCGCGGCCGTTCAAGCCGCCATTGTCGAAGTCCTGGTGGCCAAGTCATTGAGCGCACTCAAAACAACCGGACACCGCACTCTGGTCGTGGCCGGCGGCGTCAGCGCGAATCGCCTGCTGCGCGAACAGTTCGCCCGTGCCGAAGCCAAACTGGGCGTTCGCGTTTGTTTCCCCGAACCCGAACTCTGTACCGATAACGGTGCCATGATCGCCTTCGCGGGCGCGCTGCGCCTGAGCGCTGGGTTGCCAGCCCCAGACCAACGTGTCCGTCCGCGCTGGCCCCTCGAAGAACTTACACCCAGCGGTTGATTCAAGCGCGCTGCGTGTCACCGAGCACTTAAGCCTCCGGTCAGGGGTGCGAAGGTTCGGACGCGCCCAAGAAATCCGCTTGGGCCATCCTTCTGGGGTTTCCCATGCGCCTGACATCCAGCAACCATCGGCCGATCGTTGAGCTTGCCCCAAATTCGCTCGCGCAACCTGAGCCCAATGCCGATCCAGAGCGCAGCGCCGAACCTGAGCGCAGCGCTCTGCCCGCGTTATCCCGGGTTCGTCTGCAGACACTGCGCATCGGCGTCGTCGGTTTAGGCTACGTCGGCCTGCCGCTCGCAGTCGCTTTCGGGCGTCGCTTCCAAACCATCGGGCACGATGCGTCCTCCGGGCATATCGACCGCTTGCAGTCTGGTCAGGACCCTGCGGGAGAGATCGAACCAAGCCAGCTCCTGAGCGCGCAGCGTCTTAAATTTAGCGACGATCCCGAATCGCTCAGCGATTGCGAGATGCTCTTTATTTGTGTCCCAACCCCCGTCAATGCGGCACATCAACCTGATTTTGGCCCACTGATCGACGCGACGCGCGCGGTCGCCCGCACCCTTCGTAAGGGTACGGTCATCATCTACGAATCCACGGTTTACCCGGGCGCTACCGAAGAAATCTGCATCCCCATCCTTGAAGCCGAATCCGGATTTCGCTGGAAGCAGGACTTCCATGTGGGTTACTCCCCCGAGCGCATCAACCCTGGTGACCGCAAACACACCCTCAGTACGGTTTGCAAAGTGGTCTCAGGAGACACCCCTGAGGCGCTTGAACTGATCGCACAAACCTATGAGCAAATCGTTGAAGCGGGCGTCTTTCGGGCCAGCAGCATCGCGGTCGCAGAAGCCTCCAAGGTCATTGAGAACACCCAGCGCGATCTCAATATCGCCCTCATGAACGAGTTGTCCCTGATCTTTCACCGCATGGGCCTCGACACCCAAGAGGTGCTTGAAGCGGCGGGTACCAAGTGGAATTTTCTGCCGTTCCGGCCTGGCCTAGTCGGCGGACACTGCATCGGAGTCGATCCGTATTACCTCACCCATAAGGCCGAAAAACTCGGCTACCACCCCCAAGTCATTCTCGCCGGACGACGAATCAATGATGGGATGGGCAAATACGTCGCCGAGCAAACCGTCAAAGAAATCACCAAGGCAGGACTTCCGGTCGCAGGGGCTCCTGTCACGATCCTGGGCCTCACCTTCAAGGAAGACGTCGCCGACCTTCGTAACTCAAGGGTCTTCGACGTCGTCAGCGAGTTACGAAGCTATGGCGCCCAGGTCCATGTGCATGATCCGGTCGCCGACCCTGCAGAAGCGTTCAGGGAATACGGAATTGAATTGAAATCCTGGGACCAACTCCCCCGCTCCAATGCAATTGTCGCGGCTGTCGCCCACCGCTCGCTAACCCAGCTTCCGATCGAACAGATCGCTCAGAAACTATATCCGGGTGGCGTCTGTTGTCGCCGGCCGAAAATTGAGCCACATATGAGGGTTGTGCCGACCCAAAGCTGAGCCAGGTGAACCACCTACTCTGCTGCTTTTTTACGCAGCAGAGGATCAGGAGTGATCACCATGGACATGATTGGCAGGATCCGGCGTTTACATACCCGGGATAAGAAATCGGTACGCGCAATTGCGCGGATCAACTGTCACGCAACACCGTGACGAAGTGGCTGAGCGAACCGGTGGATACCCCACCGAAGTATCAGCGCGCCGAGCACGCGGGCAAGCTCACAGCGTTTCACGAGACGCTGCGGATGGCGCTTAAGGCCGATGCGCGTCGCCCCAAGCATGAGCGGCGCACGGCCAAGGCGCTCTATGCCCAGATTCAGAGCGAGGGCTACGAAGGCGGTTACACGACGGTGTCCGACTTTATTCGGGCGTGGCGCCAAACCGAGGGACAGTCTGCCAGTGTGAGCGCATTCG
>RFPW01000157.1 GCA_009925965.1 Betaproteobacteria bacterium | reverse complement strand
GTGCTTCGAATTTCCATGCCGTAACGCTTGGCAACCGTGAGCAGATTCGCCATCGTCCAGTCATTCGGGTTCAGACGCATTGCAGCCAGCAATTTGATTGCTGTGCTCATCGTTAGAGCGATATCACTGAGAATATCATAGCGCAAATCCCGCCGATCTTGGATTCGCCACACGTTTTCTAACGGGGGGTGCCGCGATCGGAGTGGTCGAGGCGTTGGCAAACGACCATGCCGATGGCATGGGTTGTTGGATCAAACTCCAGAAACGGTAACGGCCGTGGCAGCCCGCCTACTTTTTGTTTCGATCGATTTGATTACCAATCAAACCGCCCACAGCGGCCCCTCCAACGGCGCCCATCGCCGCCAACGACGGCTCCGGTTGCGGTGCTTTTTTCGCGACTCGTCATATGGCCGCAAGCGCCCAACGACATCGCGGATGTTGCAATGATCGAAACCAAAATTAAACGCTTGCTCATGATCGTTCGCCCCTTTGCTAAATGATCAACCGTGTCTTGAGATCATTGGGGAGTCAGCAATTTCGCGTCCTGAACGCAAGCGAATGGGCTCCCTAAAAGGGCGACGCCCGTCATGACTTAGCCGCGCTCTGTCACCAGGACCGTGACGGCGCAAAGCGCGAGGATTCCGATCCAGATGCCACGGTTATTGCGCTCGATAAACTTCAACACGTGATCCTCGAGCGTCGGCTGACGGACCGAGCGTTCGGTTTCCGCATTGGGAAATTGGGTCCCAGCGGCAGGTAGTTCGGTTTCGGTGCTGTGGTTCGATGAGCCCGTGTTGGTCTTAGACGATGAATTCATTGATTGCCTCAAGGTTGGCCATTCGCCGAGTTGATTTGGGCATAGAGCCGGAGTTCAATAAGATGACATTCGAGCAAGGAACGATTTCATATGACGCACGCACAAGCAATCGTTTTTGAGGCCCCGCAGCAACTTTCAGTGCAAAAGCTCGAACTCAAGCCGTTCGACGCCAATGATCTGGAGGTGGAAGTTGGGTTCAGTGGTATCAGTACTGGTACCGAGCGCCTCTTGTGGGATGGCACGATGCCGCCGTTTCCTGGTCTTGGCTATCCGCTGGTTCCCGGCTACGAAACGGTGGGGACCGTCGTTCGCATCGCCGATTTGTCCAGTGGTGTCGTCGCGGATTCCGCAGGTACCCCGGCCGCAGGCTCGGCTCCCATTGCCGTGGGCGATCAGGTGTTCATTCCCGGTTCATACAGTTTTCAGGGGGTCCGAAATATTTTCGGCGGTGCTGGGTCTCGTTTGATTGTTCCGCATGACCGCGTCGTGCGTGTCGCACCCGAGTTGGGGCCAAAGGCGGTGCTTCTTGCGCTGGCGGCCACCTGTTACCACACGATTTCTCTCGGCGGTGCCCGCGAACCCATGATTGCCCCGGATTTGATTGTTGGTCATGGCGTGATGGGGCGGTTGCTGGCCAGAATCACGCTGGCCCTTGGTCTTCCAGCGCCGACTGTCTGGGAAACGCAAGCGCCCCGACGCGAGGGCGCCATCGGCTACGCCCAAGGACGACGCCCGCCGTGACTATCGGGCAATTTATGACGTGAGCGGTGACGCCTCCATTTTGAATCGCCTCATTGCCTGTTTGGCGCCTGGGGGCGAGGTGGTCTTGGCTGGGTTTTACAAGAGCGATCTCAGTTTTGCATTCGCGCCCGCCTTCATGCGCGAAGCGCAGATCCGTGTTGCTGCTCAATGGAAAAAACACGACCTGCTGGCGGTGACGCGACTCGTTGAAAGCGGCGCCCTCTCACTCGAAGGATTGATCACGCATACATTGCAACCCGGTCAGGCCCGGGAGGCCTACGAGATAGCGTTTGGCGATGTGCAGTGTCTCAAGATGATGATCGACTGGCGAGTTTGATGCGCTCACCTCGCTCGCCGAATCACTCGCCGAATCCGCTGCGGCTTATCGTTCTTGGCGCGACCGGAACGATTGGGGTCGCGACGGTCACCGCCTTGGTTCAGCGCGGACACGAGGTCGTCTGCTTCGTGCGACCACGTTCCGGCGCCGGTGGGGCGTTAGGGCCGCAAGACAGCCAACACTTGCTCGCTGGGGCAACGGTCCGGTTTGGCGAGATCACGGATCCCAACGCATTCGCGCGTGATGGGCTTTGCGGCGAGCGATTTGACGCGCTCGTTTCATGCCTCGCATCGCGCACGGGAGTGCCCGAGGATGCCTGGGCGATTGATCATCGAGCCCATGTGCACGCGCTCGAAGCGGCGCGCAAGGTGGGCGTGCGCCAGGTTGTTCTGCTTTCTGCAATTTGCGTCCAGAAGCCTATCCTGGCCTTTCAGCAGGCTAAATTGGCCTTCGAAAAGACGCTCGTCGAGTCGGGCCTCGTCTACTCGATTGTCCGGCCGACGGCATTTTTTAAGTCCCTGTCGGGTCAGATCGATCGGGTCAAACGCGGCAAACCCTTTCTGGTCTTTGGCGACGGTGCACTCACAGCCTGCAAACCAATCAGTGATCGAGATCTGGGCAATTACCTGGCCGACTGTCTGGATGATGACAGGTTGCATAACCGGATTCTCCCGATCGGTGGTCCGGGCGAGGCGATGACCCCGCGACAGCAGGGGGAGCAACTCTTCGCGCTGCTAAGCAAGCCACCCCGATTCAAGCAGGTGCCTGTTGCATTGTTGGATACGATCGTTGCGGTACTCGGCGGATTGGGCCGCTGGATCCCACCACTCGCGGCTAAAGCGGAGTTGGCCCGGATCGGGCGCTATTACGCCACCGAATCCATGCTGGTACTAAACCCTCAAAGCGGGCGTTATGACGCCGCAGCGACACCTTCGACAGGATCCGATACCCTGTCCGACTTTTACGCGGATCTGGTCAGCGGCGCCGTATCCGCCGAGCGCGGCGACCACTCTGTTTTTTAAATGATCCAACCTGACGAGCCGCGACCTGCGGCGATGCGATTCATTCTGCTAGCCGTACTGATCGACATGGTGTCGATCGGATTGATCGTTCCGGTCCTGCCGGCTCTTGTCGGCAGCTTTACGATTAGCCCAGCCGATCAGAGTTTGTGGTTTGGCGTCGTCATGTTCGCCTTCGGAATTGCGAATTTTTTCGGGGCCCCCCTGCTTGGCGCGCTATCGGACCACTACGGACGCAGGCCCGTCCTGCTGCTGGGTTTTTGTGGTCTGGCCCTCAACTTTTTTGCGACGGCCTTGTCCACCGAACTATGGGTGCTGATCGCGGTGCGCTTGGTCGGCGGCGCCATGCAGGCGAATGCGGCGGTAGCCAATGCCTATGTGGCCGACATTACGCCCCCGGAGCAGCGCGCGAAGCGCTTTGGGATGTTGGGCGCAATGTTTGGGCTCGGATTCATCATTGGGCCTGCGCTCGGGGGGCTTCTCGGGTCAATCAATCTCCAGTTGCCCTTTTTCGTCGCGGGCAGTCTTGCGTTGGTGAACTTACTTTACGGTTACTTCGTTTTGCCAGAGTCGTTACCCCAGGAGCGGCGTCGCCCCTTTCGGTGGTCCTCGGCAAACCCAATCAACACCTTGCGCTCGCTCGCCAGGCTTGAGGGCGTTGGGCTGTTGATTCTGGTCGTTGGGTGTACCGGATTGGCCCAGGGTGTTTTGTATAACAGCTGGGTTCTTTATAACGAATTTAAGTTTGGCTGGAGTTCGCTCGAGAATGGTTGGTCACTGGCCGCCGTGGGTGTGGTTTCCGTATTGGTCCAGGGGGTCTTGCTTGGGCCTCTCATCAAGCGATTTGCGGCTCCGCGCCTGGCCGTCATTGGGCTGGTGTCGTCGACGATTGCCTATGCCGCCTGGGGGGCTGCCACCGAAGGTTGGATGATGTACGCAGTGGTGTTTTGTAACCTGCTCGGATTCACGGTCACGGCCTCAATTCAAAGCCTCATTTCGGCGGCGGCTGACGCGAAAAATCAGGGCGAAACAATGGGTTCTGTCAGTTCAATCAATAGTTTTATGGCTGTGATCGCGCCCCTGATCAGTGCGCCGCTTCTAGGCATGGTCTCCCACCTGCCGCCTGGCGACTGGGCGATTGGGACGCCCCTTTATTTTGGGGCCGTGTTGCAGGGTGCGGGGCTTGTACTGGCATGGCTCCATATTCGACGTGCGGTCTGACGTGCCCCCTCACTCGCCCTCTCACGGGCCGGTGCCGCAAACGGCTCTGCCAAGATTCGCCACGCCAGTCACCCTAGGGGGTGTCCATGCAACTCTGGTACCCCTGGCAGCCGGTCATCATGACGATCTGGTGCAAGCGGTTAAGGACGGGGCATTGTGGGAACGCTGGGTGACGGCGATTCCGGCGCCTGAAGACATGGCGGCCGAAATTGCCCGTCGCCTGGACCTTCGAGAACGCGGAACGATGCTGCCCTTTGCAATCATTGTGGCTGGTGGAGCCGTTGGCATGACCACATACATGAATATCGATGCCGCCAACCGACGAGTCGAAATCGGGTCGACCTGGCTGCGACAGAGCCTCCAGCGCACCATGGTAAATACCGAGTGTAAGCGCTTGTTACTGGCGTATGCCTTCGAGACCCTCGACTGTATTGCTGTTGAGTTTCGAACCCATCGATTCAACCATCAAAGCGTGCGGGCGATCGAGCGATTGGGTGCTCGACTGGATGGTGTCTTGCGCAACCACCAAATCAACTTGCATCCACTAGCGCCGCAAACCCTGAGAGACACCTGCGTCTACAGCATCATCGCTGGCGAGTGGCCGACCGTCAAAGCGCACCTTGACCATCAGTTGGGACATCGCGGCGGTTAACCCGCTTCGATACCCGATTGCGCCGCAACACGATGCACGCTTTATGGATGGTATTTGGGGCGTTTTTGTTTGCGAGCATGGGCGTGTGCGTCAAGCTGGCCTCCGCCGAATTCACAACCGCCGAACTGGTCTTTTATCGGGGCGTGTTTAGTACCTTACTTGTCTGGATGGTCATGCGTTGGCAGGGCGTTGCGATGCGTAGCGATGTGCCATGGATGCACGCTTGGCGCAGTTTGATCGGAAATCTCTCGCTGGCCGCCTGGTTTTTTGCGATCACCGTCCTGCCACTTCCGACCGCGATGACGCTGAATTACACCAGCAGTATGTGGATGGTGGTGTGGATCCTCGGCGTTGCCCTTCTTCGTGGCAAAGACTGGATTCGCCAACGGCCGAGAATGATCGCGGTGGTGCTGAGTTTCGGGGGCGTTGTGATGGTCTTGCATCCAACGCTTGCGCAAGACCAGTGGCTCGGCGGTCTTCTGGGCCTGGCATCAGGGATCACTGCAGCGATGGCCTATCTCCAAGTGGCTTCGTTGGGCAAAGCGGGTGAACCCGAGGCGCGAACCGTTTTCTATTTTGCGTTGGGCTCGGCGGCGCTTGGGTTGATTGGGATGGGATTCACCGGCGTCACTCCCTTGAACGCGCAGACGTGGTCGGCAGCCCTGTGGCTGATCCCGATTGGAGTTCTGGCTGGGTTAGGGCAG
>RFPW01000156.1 GCA_009925965.1 Betaproteobacteria bacterium | reverse complement strand
GCGGGCGATCGCTACCCGTTGCTGCTGTCCGCCCGACAACTGGCCGGGAAACTTGGCCGCATGTTCACGCAGACCCACGCGATCGAGTAATTTGAGCCCCCGATCAACGGACTCGTCCCGAGAGCGAGCCAACACCTGAACCTGGGCTAACACCAGGTTTTCGGTGATCGACAAATGCGGGAACAATTCAAAATGCTGGAACACCATCCCGACCCGAGCGCGAAGCCTCGGCAGATTGGTCTTGGGGTCATTGACACGGGTGCCATCGACCGTGATCGATCCCTGCTGGAAGGGCTCGAGCGCATTAATGCATTTAATCAGCGTTGACTTGCCCGACCCTGACGGCCCACAGACCACAACGACCTCACCCCGATCAATTTGGGTCGTACAGTCGGCCAGTACCTGAAAGTTGCCGTACCACTTCGAAACCGAATCGATGGAAATCATGGCCATTTGAGACGAATTAATGGAAGAGAGACGGAACGGGTGGAAAGAGGCTGGGATCTTTGGGGGCTGATGGGAGATGGCAAACGCGCTGCAGCGATGCTCAGCGCGGAATCGCGACCCGAACCTGCAGCCAACGCACGAGGCGCGACAGCCCCGTGCACATCAAGAAGTAGACCACAGCCACGAACAGATACATCTCAACGATCCGCGAATCCCGCTGCGCGATTTTGCTGGCCGCGCCAACAAAGTCGGTGACGTTCAGGAGCGACACCAGCGACACGTCTTGAAACAGAATGATGGTTTGCGTCAGCAACACCGGCAACATATTGCGCAGCGCCTGGGGCAACACGACAAAGCGCATGACCTGCCCATAACTCATGCCCAACGCCATCGCCGCTTGCGGTTGGCCTCGTGGGATTGACTGGATCCCGGCGCGCATGATTTCGCAAAAAAATGCGGCCTCAAACAACACGAAGGTGATGTAGGCCGAATGCTGGGCGCCAATGCTGGGCGGGCGCTCGGCCCCGGTCACCCACTGCGCAATCACCGGCATCAAAAAATAGAACCAGAAGATCACTAGCAGCAGCGGAACCGCACGCATGAAATTCACGTAGCCGGCTGCAACGGATGCCAACACCGGGCTCGAGGACAAGCGCAGCATGGCGAGCAGTGTCCCGAAGAGGATGCCGCCCACGGTGGCCACCACCGTCAGTTGCACGGTGTACTGCAAACCCCCCAGAACGTAGGGCCACGTCCGCCAAATGACATCGAATTCGAGATGACTCACCGACCACCGCCGATATAGCCGGGGACCCGGACATGGCGCTCAAGCGCGGCCATCACGCGGTTGGCCAACATCGAAATGACGATATAGATCACCGTCGCAGCCGCAAACGCCTCGAAATACCGAAACGTCAATTCACCCATTTCGCGGGTGCGGAAAAACAGCTCGGTAAGCCCGATCGAATACGCCACCGAGGTGTTCTTGATCAGGCTCATCGTGTCGCTCGTGAGCGGCGGAATGATGATTCTAAAAGCCATCGGCAATCGGACATACCGATAGGTTTGCCATTCGGTCAGACCAAGAGCGAGGCCCGCCGAGCGCTGACTCGTGGGCAGCGCCTGCAGCCCGGCTTTGACCTGCTCGGCAATTCGGGCCGACGTAAAAAGCCCCAAACAGAGGATCGAGGTGATGAATTGGTGCTGGGTCGGATCGAGCGCGGTGACCCAGACCTTTAACGGGAGGAACAACCCCGGGAGAACGAAATACCAGACAAAAAACTGAACGATGAGCGGAACATTTCGAAACAACTCAACCCACGCGTCGCCAAAGCGTGCGATCCAGGGCCGGGGGAGGGTCCGCGCAACACCAATCACGGCCCCTAAGCTCATCGCCAACAGCCAAGCCCACAGGGCCACCCCGAGAGTGAACTGGAGGCCATCGAGCAGCATCCGCCACCACGGGCTTTCGCCGTCGATCGCGAGTTCGAAAAAAATATCTGGATTCATATCCCAGGCTGACGGGCTGACGGTTGGGTCAGCCTGTCAGTCCGTCAGCGACGACCAAGCAAGCGCGGTTTAGACGCCCTTGTCGTTCGGGTTGCGGAAGGCTTCCCGCAGGCCCGGCGTCATGCCAAAGTTCAGATTCACATTCTTCGGGGGGATCGAGCTCATGAACCACTTTGCGTAGATCTTTTCAATCTCACCCGACTTCATGATCGCCGACACGGTCTTATCGACCAGCGCCTTGAACTGCGGATCGTCCTTGCGCAGCATCATGCTGTAGGGCTCGGTACGAAGCGACTCGGGCAGGATCTTGTAGCTCGCGGGCTCCTTGCTATTGGCGATCTGTCCGGCCAGCAAGATGTCGTCCATCACGAACGCCGTCACCCGATCGTCGGCCAACAGCAAAAAGCTCTCGCCATGATCCTTGCCATAAATTTCTTTGACGTCGATCGATGCGGTCTTCTCGTAGGCCTTAAGCAAGGGCACCGAGGTACTCCCTGAGGTCGTCGAGATGTTTTTACCGTTGAGCTCGGCGAGTGAATTGACACCCGAAGTCTTCTTGACCGCAGCGGTCACATTGATCACAAAGTAGGTCGGACCAAAGGCCACCTGCTGCTGGCGCTGAACGGAATTGGTGGTCGAACCACATTCCAGATCGATTGTCCCATTCATCAACAGCGGGATCCGGTTACTGGAGGTCACCGGCTGCAGATTGATTTTCAAGTTCGGCAGCTTCAGATCGGCCTTGATCGCGTCAACGACCTTCATACACAGATCCATCGCATAGCCGATCGGCTGCTGCTTATCATCCAGATAAGAGAACGGAATCGAGGACTCACGGTGACCCACGGTAATGGCCCCGGTGTCCTTAATCTTCTTGAGTGTTCCGGTCAGATCCTGTGCCTGCGCTGATGAGGCAAAGGTAGCGGCAGTCAAGGTCGCAAACGCAACGGCGGCCGCTGCGCTTGAGGCAAAAAATCGATTGAATTTCATGGCGGTGATGCTCCGGTTACTGAAAAAACAGTTTAGCACCGTGATTACAACGCCTTTACCTTCTTACAACTTTCCGTCATCGCGCGCCTGCATGGCCCAAAGCTCTGAATAACGTCCGCCCTGAAGCAGCAATGCGTCGTGCGTGCCCTGCTGCACGATCTGTCCATCTTCGAGCACGATAATCAAATTTGCATCGACCACGGTCGACAGGCGATGCGCAATCACCAAGGTCGTACGGCGCGCCGCGGCCTCGCGCAATGCCTGCTGGATTGCCTGTTCGTTGCTTGAATCCAAGGCACTCGTGGCTTCGTCAAGCACCAGAATGGGGGGGTCCTTCAACAGCATCCGCGCAATGGCGACCCGCTGTTTTTCACCACCCGAAAGCTTGAGCCCTCGCTCGCCCACGGGCGTGTCATATCCCTGCGGTAAACGGGCGATGAAGTCGTGCAACTGCGCCGAACGAGCCGCGGCCTCGACCTGGTCCTGGGTCGCTCCAGGCCGGCCATAGGCAATGTTGTAGGCAATAGAATCATTAAAGAGGACGGTGTCTTGCGGCACGATGCCAATGGCGGCGCGAAGGCTCGCCTGAGTGACCTGGCGCAAGTCCTGCCCATCGATCGTGATGCGCCCCTCATTGACGTCGTAAAACCGATAGAGAAGTCGGGCCAAGGTGGATTTGCCGGCCCCTGAGCTACCCACCACAGCCACCGTCGTGCCGGGGGCAATCACGAACGAAATCGCGCGCAGGATCTGCCGGTCCGGCTGGTACGAAAAAGAAACCTTCTCGAAGCGCACTTCCGGGCCCACGGCGGCAACCGATTTAGCCAGCCGTAAGGCGGGGGCATCCGCGACATCATCGACCTCTCGATTCGCATCCAGCATGCCGAACATCTTTTCGATATCGGTCAGACTTTGCTTAATCTCGCGGTAAAGGACACCCAGAAAATTCAGCGGGATATAGAGCTGAATCATGAAGGCATTCACCAGCACCAGATCGCCCAGCGACATCCGTCCTTCAACGACCCCCACCGTTGCCCGCCACACCATCATCGTGACTGCCGTCGCAATGATCGCGCTCTGCCCGGTGTTTAGTAAGGACAGCGAGGTTTGACTGCGTACCGCTGCGCGCTCCCAGCGCTGCAGGCTCTCGTCATAGCGATTCGCCTCGAACGCTTCATTTCCAAAATATTTAACCGTCTCGTAATTCAGTAGCGAATCGATAGCCCGCGTGTTCGCCTTTGAATCGAGGTCATTCATCTCGCGACGGAAGTGGGTGCGCCAGTTCGTGACTGTGACGGTCCAGACGATATAGGTGGTGAGCGCAACGACTGTGATCCCAGCGAACCATGCCTCGTAGTGCGTTGCCAGCCAGCCCAGCACCAGTAGCACTTCCACGAGGGTGGGCAGGATGCTGTAGAGGGTGTAGGACACAAGCGTGGAGATCCCGCGCGAGCCGCGTTCGACGTCGCGAGTCAAGCCCCCAGTCTGACGGTCGAGGTGAAAACGCAGACTCAGCGCATGCAAGTGTCCGAAGACCTGAAGTGACACAGTACGCACCGCGCGTTGGGTCACTTTTGCGAACACGAATTCGCGTAATTCGGTGAAAAGCGACGTGGCGAGCCGCAACAGCCCATAGCTCACCAACAGCGCCGCCGGAACCGCCACAGCCAGCACAACTGGATGGTCACCCAGGGGCCCTGGCTGGATCAGCGGACCCATCGGCGTTCGCAAAGCCGTCGGGGTTCCCGAAGCCATCGGAGCCAGCCAGTCAATGATCGACTTGAGGACGATCGGGACGCCAACGTTCGCCATCTTGGCGGCCACCAGACAGCCGAGCGCAATCGCGACCCGACCCTTCCACGCCCACAAATAGGGAAACAGGGACCTAAGCGTCTGCCAGTCGGAGCGGCCAGCCGTCCTGAGGTCGGCGGGGGGAAGCTCTCGACGATGATCTCGACTCATCCCGACATTCTGCGCTATTCGAGCTTGTCCACCGACTCAATCGCGGGTTGCAAAAGTTGGAAAAGTTGCAGAGGGGCCCTCATCGCAATCGACACCACAGCCTCGGCCCAGGCTCGATACGCCTGTACGCCCGGATGGAAACCATCGACGGCGATGGCTTCGTCGGGCAGATCCGGCAGCGGAACCCAGTAGGCCCCCGGCACGCGCGTAACCCACTGCGCCAAGGCCTGATCCAAGCGACGCGCCCGACGCCCCAGAAACCAGCGCAGGGGCTGCGGTAACGCGGGAAACCGGTGCATGGGCGGAATCCCTGAATACAAGACGCATCGTGCACCCAGGCGCCCAGTGAGCAACCCGTGCAACCCGCCCAGCCTCGACTGCCAGGCGGTCACGCCCGTTCCGGCGGTGACTTCGTTGACACCGATCGAAACCAGCACCACGTCATAAGCTTCTGGGGGGTCTTGCTGCGCCAACAAGCCGCACAGGCTTTCCACCGTCAGCCCGGTTTGCGCCACCAGCGACCACTCGATCGGGCACGAGAATGATTGGGCCAAACGCGATGGCAATTGCCCAGAAAGCGCCAGTTGTTGGTGCGGGGCCCCCACACCGGCAG
>RFPW01000155.1 GCA_009925965.1 Betaproteobacteria bacterium | reverse complement strand
GGAAAGCTGCCGTAGTTTAACCGCATCAGCGCAGCGGCAGTCGATAGCGCAGACCCAGTGTCCAGGTCCGACCAGGCGATGGTTCGTAATACTTGGCAGCCGACTGATTCACGATTACCGAGCCTACATAGTGCTCATCGAAGAGGTTATCGACTCGGGCATAGGCGGTGAGATTGGCGCGGCCCAGCGCCCATCCCTGGCTGGCCATCAGGTTCCAGGTGGTATAGCCCGGCGCAGATTCGGTGTTGGTGTCGTTGGCAATCAGTTGGCCAGCTCGAATTAGTTCGAGAGCCACTCGAGTCCCCGTGCCACTTTGTCCCGACCCTCTTGCAGGCCGCGCGGCATCGGCCGCGACACTGGTCCAGAGGAGTTCGGAGAAAATAAAGTGTTGCGGGATCCCAGGGATCTTGAAACCGTTGCCCACTTTGTTGGCGACATTGTTGACCGAATAGCTGAACGGCTGGCTGAATTCGGCCTCAATCCAGTTGGCTGCGACCGAGGCGCGCAGGTGCGGATGCAACTGCGCTCCGAGGTTCAGTTCGGCGCCTCGGCGCGATGTTCCTGGTGCGTTCTGGAATGCAGACTGACCGCCACTACTCGTCGAAACAACGATCTCATCCCTGGAATCAATCTGATACAGGTTGAGATCGGCGCGGACGTTTGGCATTGGCGTCCATTTGGCACCGAGTTCGCGGTGGTGGCTGACTGACGCATTGAGGGTCGGATTGAACTCGGCAATCGGCGCTGTGCCGAGTACCCGATAGGCGACCTCGGAGAGGGTCGGCGTTTCGAACCCCTTGCCATAATTGGCATACAGGTTGAGGTCCCGCGTGGCGTGGAAGGTTAGGCCCAGCACCGGGCTCGTCGCCCGAAAGCGCCGTTCACCCGAGCCGTTGCGGTTGTCTGCCAGGTAGTTGTCATCGCTAGAAAATTGAATCGAACTTGAACGAACGCCGGTGACGACCGAAACCTGTTCGGAGGCCAGCCAAGTGGCCTGAGCAAACACGTCGTTGTTCTGGGCCTTGTTCAATTCGTTCCGAGTGAGCGTGGTGCGCTCGCCCAGATTGGCCGCTCCACCCTGACGCACTTCGCGGGAGCGATCAAAATCGTATCCAGTGGCCAGGAGCACTGGCATATTGCCCAGCTTCGACTTGCCGTTGAGTTGGAGGGCGGCACCCAAATAGGTCCGATCCAGACCGACCCATGATCCGTTGTAATTGGCTGTATTGACGGCGCCAGACCCAGCCTGAAACTGCAAATTGTCGCGAGTCCCGTAATAAGCTCGGGCGGTGAGCGACCAGTCGGCGTCCAACGTATGGGTGATGGAGCTGCCGATCTGGTTTTGCAGGACCGCTTTGCGAACCCGGAAATCAGTCGCGGTGCGGTTGGCCGTTCCCGTACCAGCTTGCGTCGGATTGGCGGCGAGTTGATCCCGATCGAGTCCGAGCGGATCTTGCGCCAGCGGCATATCAAACTGGTTAAAAATGACTTGCATGCGGGTCGACGGTGCCAGCGCGAAGCTGAGTCTGCCGTTGAACTGATTGCGCTCCGCGACACTGTTATCGCGATACCCATCCAGCTTGAACGTACTGTAATCCGCAACGATCCCGACCGAGCCGGAGCGCCCGGCATATTGCCAGTCGGTGCGTTGCATGCCGTACGAGCCACCATAAGCCTGGGCGCTGAACTCGGGGATTTCAGGGGCTTCGCGGGTAAAGGCCTGAATCACGCCTCCAGATGCGTTGCCGTAGAGCTGCGCCAGCGGGCCACGAAGGACTTCGATGCGTTCGGTCGAGGTCAGACTGATCGACGACCCTTGCGCCTGCCCATCCGGCGTCGTGGCTGGAATGCCGTCAATCAACAGGCGGATTCCGCGGATCCCAAAGCTTGCCCGCGAACCGAAACCACGAATCGAAACTTGCAGATCCTGGGCGTAGTTTTGGCGGTTCAGAATCGTCAGACCGGGAACTTGCTTGAGCGCTTCGGAGAGATTGACCTGCGGCCCACCATCCTCAATCGCTGCGCGCCCTACGGATTGGATCGCCGCGGGCGCGTCAAAGCTGCGCTGCTCGGATCTCGAAGCCGACACGACCACATCGGCGAGGGCTTGGCCCTCGGACTGGGCCTGCGATTGTTCCCGCAATTGGGCCTGCGATTGGGCCTGCGATTGGGCCAAGGCGGGCTGAATCGCTACGCCTGTGGCAAGCAGACTCGCGTAGACGCTAATGCGTATCTTCATTGACTGATCCATTATTTCTCGGAGACGTCGACTTTCAGGGAGGCGTACCAGGCCGCCAGATTGTCGATCTCACTGTCCGTGAGTGGTTTCGCCATGAGCGACATCACTTCGTGCGCGCGTTTGCCGGACCGGTAGTGACGCAACTGCTCGACCGTATAGACCTCGGGCTGACCCGAGAGGCTCGGTACATTGGGCTGCATCGATTGCCCGAGCTGCCCGTGGCACATCGCGCACGTCACGCTGGCCTTGGCCTTGCCGGCAGCAACATCCGCTGCGACGCCGATCGCGGGCATCGCACCAAACAAAGTGATCATCGCGGTTCTGACCACGGTCGTCTTCAACACCTTAATCTCCTACAAAAAAAAGGACGGTGGTCAGGTGACCGCCGTCCTTCAGAGGCTGGGTCCTCATTAGGTCCGAATCAGATCCTAATTGGGGTCCCCGCCTCCCGCGATCCGTGCGCGTTTTACGTGGTTCGCTGTGACCTTAGTTGGAGTACGTGACGCGATAAATCGCGCCAACGTAATCGTCCGAAATCAGCAGTGAACCATCCTTCATCTGGGCGACATCAACCGGACGACCGCGGTAGATTCCGGTCTCTGGGTCGAGGAAGCCGTCGGCAAAGACTTCAGACGGTCCCGCGGTGCCATCGGCTTTGAGCGGCACGAAGTTGATGAGACCACCGCTGGCTGTCTTACGATTCCACGAACCGTGCGAGGCCACGAACATACCACCCTGATACTTGGCCGGGAACTTCTTGCCGCTGTAGAACGTCAGGCCAAGTTGCGCCTGATGGGCTGGGAATTCGACCTGCGGCTTGGTCCAGACTGCGGGGGCCTTCATGTCCTTCAGATCGGGTGCGGCTGAGGTGCCAGCGATTTGAACGTTGTTGCCGTGGACGTACGGGTAGCCAAAGTGCTCGCCGCCTGCTTTGGTGATGCGGTTGAGCTCGCCCGGAGGGGTGTCGTCACCCATGCCGTCGGTTTGGTTATCGGTAAACCAAACCGTTTTGCTCTTTGGATCAATCTCGATACCGACCGAGTTACGAACGCCGCGCGCAACGACTTCGCGCTTGGACCCGTCAAATGCGTCCAGACGCACCACGCCGCCGATCCCGAGCTTCTCGTACAGTTCGACCTTGTTGGCCGGCTGCACGTTGTAGGGCTGACCCAAGGTCACGTAGAGCTGGTTGTTGTCATCAACCCGGCAGGTACGGGCGCCGTGGTTATAGGACTCTTCTTCGACGGGGATCAATTTGCCCTGAGGTACGACTTCGATGACCGCCACGTCGGGGCCTTCATAGAAGAACTCGGCCGCTGGGAAGTTCAACACCCGGTTGTGCTCAGCCACGATCAGGAATCCATCCTTGGTCCAGCAAACGCCGTTCGGATTCTTGAAATTCAGCGAAGGCGCGAAGGCCTTGACCTCGTCGGCCGTTCCGTCGCCATTGCGATCGGTGACCGCCCAGACCTTGGTCTTGCGGGTGCCAACAAACAGCATGTTGGTCGACGGGGCGACAGCCATGTGACGCGCGTCAGGGACGACGGCATACAGTTCAATCTTGAAGCCGGCAGGCAACTTCACATGCTTGAGGTTGGCGCGGATGGCATCGGCGTTCTTGCCTTCCTGCGGGATCACGGGGATGTTCAGGTCGGTGGTGGCGACCTTCATCTGCTGCAGGGTCGCCAGATTGTCTTTGCCCGATTGGGCGAGCGCCAGCGTGCCAACGCTGCTGCCAATGCCGGCAACGATTAGCGCGCTCAGAATCTTATTGAGCTTCATCAAAGTCTCCATGGATAAAATCATTCAATGTCCTGAGACAGACACCCTGATGATTATCTGGGCTGGAGCTACCTTCGCGGGTTATATCGGGCTGCTTACGAGGGAAAGTCCTAGGCGGGAAAGCCCTAGGTTCGAACTCATCAGATCAAACGATCAATTGCGGGAACGTCTGCATTCGTCCCACGCCCGGAAATACCCGGCGCTGCAAAACGTGAGGCTCGATGCCCCAATGTTCGCTGAGCACAGCCATCAGAAGCCCGCGCAGGTCGTTGACTGGCGCGAGATCTCGTCCTTCATAGAGCGCTGAGCGGGCAAGCGTGGGCCAATCACCCAGCATCCGAGCGCCGCGTACCGCACCGCCCAAAACCAGGGAAAGGCTCCCAGTACCGTGGTCCGTGCCACCGGTGCCGTTCTCTGCAACCGTGCGGCCAAACTCGGTCGCGACCACCACGACCGTGTCCGCCCATTGCGGACCCAGCCCAGACTTGAGCGCGCGCAGACTACTGTCGAGCCCCGTCAAGCGCAGAGCCAGAGCGCCTTGCAGGGTTCCCTGATTGGCGTGCGTGTCCCAGCCGTCCAAGGAAAGCACGGCGGCGGCAGGGCCGTTCGGGGCGACCAACAACCGGGCCGCCGCCTCGGCCATCCGCACCTGCGCGCTGGTGTTGGGACGTTCGCCGCCCGCTGTCATCATCGGGCTCTCAGCAACGGTTTGTTGGTTGTGCACGGCGCTGGCGAGTGCGGGCGCGAGCAGGGCGTCGCCCGCATACAAATCCATTAACCGAGCCAACGTGTCCTGTGCTGCCGACGGTGCGGTGGATGGTGCCCACGAACTGCTCGGTGCGGGCCCTCGAAGCACCAGCGGGACGGTCGCCGCGATGGCGATTCCCTCGCGGTTATGGGCATGCTCAGTGGCGTAATTAGGACGCGCTAACAGCGCGCGGTTAAGCCAGCCGTCGGTGGCAGAGAACACCCGGTTCGCACCACTTTCGAGTACGTCCTGTCCGTCAAAATGGGACCGGTCGCGGTACGGCGTTGCGCACGCATGCATGAATGCCATTTCACGGTCGCGCCAGAGTTCGTGCAAAAACGGTAGGCGCGGATTTAATCCAAATCCATCCAAAAGCGGGAGCAGGCCCGTATCGCCCGACCCGGGGGGATCAAAAGCCAGCCGCCCCCGTGCTGACCGATATGCCGCATCACCATAAGGGGCGACCGCAGCCAGCCCATCCATCGCGCCGCGCAGGATCACGAAGACGAATTTTCGATCACCCGGTGTCGCTGCAAATGACAGATGACCGAAGCTCGCCAGCCCCAAAGCGCCAGCCTGCTGGAGGAGCCGTCTTCTCGAAATCGTTCGGTCGGTGAGCCAATTGGTCATGGCAGGTATTTCACGGCATGGTTTCCTAGCGGCGTTGAAACTCGGGACTCATCAGAGCCAGCACAAGCCCCTGGCTTGGGCTTTCGGCGCGACGGATGGCGCGCAAGGTCTCCGCACTCAGAGCGGGACCCAGTGCCCCTGCCAGTCGATCTTCCGGGCGCTCGCGATTGCCCAGGCGGTCCGCCAGCAACTGTGACCACTCGAGGCGCTT
>RFPW01000154.1 GCA_009925965.1 Betaproteobacteria bacterium | reverse complement strand
TCGATCTCATTGGGGAAAACGTTGAAACCGGAGACCAGGACCATATCCTTGACCCGATCGACAATTCGTAAAAAGCCCTGCGCATCGATGGTCGCCACGTCGCCCGTGCGAAGAAAACCATCGCTCGTCATCACATTGGCCGTTTCTTCAGGACGCTGCCAGTACCCAGCCATCACCTGTGGGCCGCGCACACAGAGTTCGCCTCGTTCCCCCAGCGCCACCTCAATGCCGTTGGCATCGCGCAGCGACACCTCTGTCGACGGCAATGGGAGTCCGATGGATCCGGTAAAGTCCGGCCGATCCATCGGCGTGACCGAGACCGTGGGAGAACATTCGGTCAGCCCATACCCTTCGGCCAAAGGCGACCGGGTCAGTGCCTGCCAGCGCTCGGCCACTGCCCGCTGGATTGCGGTCCCACCGCCCACCGACACCTTGAGCGCGGAGAAATCCAGCTTCTCGAACCCGGGCTCGTTCAACAAATTATTAAAAAGGGTATTGACCCCTGGCAAGGTCACGAAACGGTACTTCGACAACACCTTGAGAAACGCCTTGGTGTCGCGTGGATCCGCAACCAAGACTCCGGTTCCACCCATTTCGAGGCCATTGATCGCAAGGCTGAGCGCGAAGATGTGGTACATCGGCAACGCCATGACCGAGATCTGTTCATCCTTCAGATCCGTCAAGGATTCAAACCAGACAAAGCCCTGGCGGGCATTGGCCATGACATTCAGATGGGTCAGCATGGCGCCCTTCGCGACACCTGTCGTACCTCCCGTGTACTGCAGAAATGCAAGATCTGCGGGCTTAACGGAGACCGATCGAGGCGCAGGCAGTTGACTGTCCTGAAGGATCTCTCTCAGATTGAGGCTGTCCGGCAGCGTGTAAGGCAGAGGCATCCCCTTCGCTTTCATACCCGCCCAAGCGATGAGGCGAAGCGGCAATGGCATGAGGTCAGCCACACCCGTCAGAATCACATGGCGCAACTGTGTCCTGTCGATCACCTTTTGCAGCGTGTGCGCAAACAGGTCGCACACCACAATAGCGGCGGCACCAGAGTCTATGAGCTGGTGCTCGAGTTCGCGTGGCGTGTACATCGGGTTGACATTGACCACCACATAACCCGCCCGCAGCACGCCAAAGAGACAGACCGGGTACTGCAACAGGTTGGGCATCATCAGAGCAACCCGTTCGCCGGGCGCCATCCCGAGTCGTTGCAACTTGGCCGCAAACCGCGCAGATAGTTGGTCCAGCTCGCGATAGGTGATGGCCTTGCCGGTTGCTCCGCTGATAAATGCCCGTCGATCGGCGAATTTTCGAACATTCGCCTCAAAGTACGAGCCGATGGATCCCAAGTCATCCAGGCGAATTTCTGCCGGAACGTCTTTGGGATAACTGGCTAACCAGATCTTTTCCATGTCTCCCCCAGCAAGCGCATTCCCTGATGCCGGCGCCAGCGATTTTGTTGTATAACTATTGGCACAAACAATGCCGTATTTTTCGGGCTGACACAAGTCTCGCAACCCCTGCAGACCGGCTCCAACGAACTCTGAGCAAATCAATCCGAGCGTCGAAAGCATGAATTCGAAGACCAACCGATCGGGGCTCAAAATTGGAGCCATTGCGATTCTCGTAATCCTAGTCATCGCGGGTGCGCTCTACTCACAGCGCAGCAAGATCGTGATGCAACTCGCCCAGCGCATGGTGGCAAGCAGCACGTCCGAGTCGAACCCTATCGCGCAGCTGATCGATGGCCTCCACGTGGGCTTGTGTGGTGCGGGTTCGCCATTCCCCGATCCCCGGCGCAGCGGACCTTGCACCGTGGTCGTTGCGGGCAAAAGAATGTTTATTTTCGACACGGGTGCGGGCGCGGCGCGCAACATTTCGCGGATGCAACTGAACCCGGGTCAGATTGAAGCGGTGTTTTTTACCCACTATCACTCCGACCATATCGATGGTCTGGGTGAGTTGATGCTCGTACGCTGGATTCAGGGCAATGCCTCAACGCCAGTGCCGATCCATGGCCCGCAAGGTCTAGTGCCGGTCCTCAATGGATTCATGCAAGCGTATACGGCCGATGCTGGCTGGCGCAGCGCTCACCACGGCCAAAAAGTGGCACCACCGTCAGGTTTTGGTGGGTCGGCTCATGTCTTTGACCTATCCGCCGACACAGGGCGCGCGGTTCTGATCTCAGACCCCGACCTTGAAATCGTCGCATTCAAGGTCAAACACGGGCCCATCGATCCGGCCGTTGGTTATCGGATTCGTTACAAGGATCGCACCGTAGTGATCAGCGGCGATACCAGCAAATCAGACGCGATTGAGCGCGAGGCGAAGGCGGTGGATCTGCTGGTGCATGAGGCACAATCCATCGAGCTTCTGAAGCTGCTCCAAAGCGGTTTCAAACAGGCCGGGCGGGTTGAACTCCAGCAGGTCATGACGGATATCGAGAACTACCATACGACGCCAGAGCAAGCGGCCGAAACGGCTCAGGCAAGTGGCGTACGCATGCTGGTCATGAATCACATCGTTCCACCGCTGCCGTCTAGTCTGCTTGAAGAAACCTTTCGCGGAAAGTCGGGCGAGATTTTTCGCGGCCCGATCCACCTCGGGCAGGATTTTGACTGGTTCAGTCTGCCCGCTGGAACGACACGAATCGAATCCCAACAGCGAAAAAACTTCTAATCCATATGATTCATCCAGCATTGCTCTGGGGTGGCGTCGCCGCAATTGGCTTAGGGCTGTTTCTGTGGCTCGGACTTCCGAACGTCCTCAAATCATTTGGTTTGCATCCGGATTACACAGGCCCCAGCGAGCAACTGCCTGGCAAGCGCGCGCTGATCATCACCACCAGTCACGGGACGCTTGACCGGCCGGGCAAGACGAATGGCAAGGCGACTGGTGTCTTTGGCAGTGAGCTGACGCTGCCCTATTACGCGTTTCTGGATGCGGGCATGCGCGTCGATGTTGCCAGTATCCGTGGCGGGACAATCCCAATCGAACCCGACTCGTTTCGCTGGTTTCTGGCGACGCCTGCAGACCGACGTTACCTGCAGGATCCAGAATTCCAGCGCAAGACCGCTCAGTCCCAGTCGATCAACACGATCGATTTCAAAAGTTACGACATCATTTTTCTGGCTGGAGGCTGGGGTGCAGCCTACGATCTGGCGCAGTCGGACACACTGGGCCTTGGCATCTCGCAAGCATGGTCTGCGGGAAGTGTGATCGGTGGCGTGTGCCATGGACCACTGGGACTATTGAAGGCCGTCGATGAATCCGGGCAGCCACTCGTACGGGGGCGAAAACTCACCGCGGTGACCGACGCTCAGGTCAAGCAACTGGGCATTACGTTTACGCCCAAACATCCAGAGCGCGACATGCGAGCCGCTGGTGCCCAGTTCGAGTCCACTCACGCGTTACTTGATATTTTCGCCCAGCACATCGTTGTTGACGGCCGCCTGGTCACAGGACAGAACCAGAATGCTGGGATCCCGACCGCACAGGCGATGATGCGCGTGGCGTGCGCCCAGGCCGACGCATCCCAGACGCAGAACCGCCAACGTGTCCCCGATTGAAGTTTTTCTTCAACGAACCCTGAGTCGCCCGTTCAACAGCCGGGGCTTAAGAGATCTCCTGCGAACAGGCCACGCCTTGGTCAGGCAATTCAAGGCTAGCCCAGCGATTGTTCAATACTTTCACCAGGATGGCGATCCCTACAGCGAACTGGCGGCACAGAGCCTGATTCGATTTCGCGATCGCTATGACATTCACCTTCGATGCCATCGCGTACCGCCCCCTTCAGATGCGGCGGCGCCCGACCGGGCCCGGCTCGAATCCTGGTCCGTTCGAGATGCGAAACGCTTGGGCGACGCACTTGGCTTGAAAACAGAGACCAGTAGCGTTTGGGATACGCTGGCTCTCAACGAGGATCTTCAGCAAGGCGAACAGCTGCGCGAGCGCCTCGGCCACTACCTGGGCGCAACCTTCTACTTTGAAGGCGAATGGTACTGGGGAATAGACAGACTGCACTATCTGGAAGAACGATTATTCGACGCCGGTCTGGCCAGGACGGGCTCCCCTCGAGGACCGCTGTATCCACCGCGGTCCCTGCAATGGCAGTCACTCCCCCAGTCCACCGATGCGACAACCACGATCGACTTTTTCTGCTCGTTTCGAAGCCCCTATACCTACTTGGCCGCAGCCCAGATTCGTAAGATCGCGCAGCACTATGGGGCGACGCTGCGGCTTCGACCCGTTCTACCCATGGTGATGCGGGGGCTGCCTGTGCCCAAGGCAAAACGGCTCTACATCACCCGGGATGTCAAACGCGAAGCCGATCGGCTCGGTATTCGATTTGGCCATGCGGTCGACCCCGTAGGGAAGCCTGCCGAACGCGGCCTCGCATTACTCCATCACGCGATCCCGCTTGGAAAAGGCAGCGCCCTGGCGGAATCATTCCTGCAGGGCGTGTTTGCCGAGGGGATTTACGCGGGCGACGACCAAGGGCTGTGGCAGATCGCCGAGCGTGCAGGCTTGAGCCGGCACGAGATGGATGCCGCGCTCGTCGATCCCAGTTGGCAGGTTGTCGCCGAAGCCAATCGACAGGAGATGCTCGATTTGGGGTGCTGGGGTGTACCGAGTTTTCGGGTCAAAGACTGTCCTGCGATCTGGGGTAACGACCGTTTGTGGATGGTCGAACAAGACCTGATTTCGGTGCTCACGCAGAACAAGACAACGGAGACCATGCAATGACCGCACTGACGCAAGGCCGGCGATCTTCGTGGTTACGCACCCTGTTGGTTTCAGTGGTCGCGCTTGCGGCCCTGGGCACCGCAGGCTTTTACGCGGCTGGCGGGCGCGTCGGATTAACGTTGCTCATGGTCAAGTATGTGTTGCGCAAAGACTATGCGCCCACCCGCGAGGTGCAGTGGCAGGCCGGCCCCGCAGAAGTGCAGTCCACTGGGGCTGGCTCGCGCCCGCCCAATGTCATCCTGATCGTGGCCGACGATTTGGGCATCAACGACATCACGCTCCATGGCGGTGGGATCGCCGGCGGCACCGTCCCCACCCCCAACATCGATTCGATCGCCCAACAGGGCGTCAATTTTCGGGTCGGCTACTCCGGCAACGCCACTTGCGCGCCATCGCGCGCTGCGCTCATGACCGGACGCTACGCCACCCGTTTTGGCTTCGAATTCACGCCCAATTCATGAAAGTGCTGGGGACCTATCGCGATCCGGAACAACTGTACCAATCGGTGTACTTCAAAGATCGTGAAAAGGACCTGATCCCCTACGAGGACATGGGCCTGCCCACCAGCGAGATCACCCTCGCGCGATTGCTGCAGGGCTCGGGATACCACACGGTGCAACTGGGCAAGTGGCACCTGGGCGACAGCCCGCAGTTCCGCTCCTACGCCCACGGCTTCGATGAATCACTCTCGATGCTTCACGGGGGGTCGATGTATCTCCCCGAGAACGACCCACAGGTCGTTAATTCAAAGCAGGAATACGATCCGATTGATCGGTTCCAGTGGGCTGGGCACGCCTGGGGCGTCCGGTTCAAAGACGGGGAGCCGTTCAAGCCGCCCAAGTACATGACCGACTACCTCACCGACGAAGCCGTCAAAGTCGT
>RFPW01000153.1 GCA_009925965.1 Betaproteobacteria bacterium | reverse complement strand
AGGATCGGGACGTCCCCCGCCGTGGCCTTCCCCGTGGCGAAGCGGTCGACGGCGCCGCGGAGCCAGTCGGCCACCGCGTTCCAGGCCTCCCCCTCGGTTGTCGGCAGAGATCGGTCGAAGAGCGTCTCGAACAACGACAGATCGGGAAGCGGGGCGCCGGGCTCGTCGTGAGCGACGAAACCGGTGATGCTGAACCAACTCTTCTTCCCCACGCCGTCGTCGGCCGCCGGCAACGTCGCGCCGCCGGCAATGAACATGGTCTGATCCACCCGAACACCCTGCTGACGCATCTCGAGCGTTAAATTGCCCAGCAATATCGTTCGAACGGCGACATCGGGTTTACCCGGAAAGAGCACCCGCATGCCCAGGGCCGGATCCCCTGCCTCACGCCAGTCATACTTCGGGGAGCACGCGCTTAAAAGTAATACGCACATCAAAGCCCGGACCATGCCCGAAAATTGCTGTCTTTGCGGTTCCTGCTGTTTTCGCGGTTTTTGCTCTTTCTGCTCTTTCTGCTCTTTCTGCATCTTCTCTTGCACCCAGTTCGGTCTGATCAGCGGCCTTGCCCAACCGGAGACCTTTATATGCTTTACGAATTCCGCTCCCGAGCGACGGGAACCGTGGTCATGACAGCCGATGTGGCCGAGCCACTCTTGCGCGCGATGGGCAAAGAACCCACCCCGTCCGGAATCGTCACGGTAGCTCAACTGCCCGAGATCATCGCCCGACTCGAGCGGGCGCGAGCGCACTCATCTATCCATGCTCCCGCACAAATCGACCACCCCTCATCGGAACCCTCTAAACACCCCTACACGGACCCGGACACCGAGGCGCCCGAGCCCCCCGTGTCGTTTGGTGCGCGCGCCTGGCCGCTACTCGATCTGCTTCAAGCGGCGCATGCGGGAGGGCGTGACGTCGTCTGGGGCGTCTAATCCAAAAGCCCTGGCGCTGCGCGCTTAGCCCAGCGCAGACACCAGTTCGCGCCGTGCCTGATCCAGCGTCCAGGCCCGGCGACGCGCCGCGTCGGCCAGTTGATCTTCACCAATCCGTCCAACGTTGAAATAGCGTGCCTGCGGATGTGCAAGATAAAAACCAGCCACCGCCGCGGCTGGTGTCATCGCGCCAGAATCTGTGAGGGCCATCCCAAATTGCTCGGCCCCCAAGACCCGAAACAGTTCGGCTTTGACCGGATGCTCGGGGCATGCGGGGTACCCCGGGGCAGGACGAATACCTCGATAGTGTTCGGCCACGAGGTCGCCGGTTTCCAGGGCCTCGTCCGGTGCGTACCCCCAAAACTCGCGCCGCACGCGCTCATGGAGCCACTCCGCAAACGCCTCCGCCAGGCGATCGGCAAGCGCTTTCAACATAATCGCCGAATAATCATCGCCAGCCGCCTCGAACGCTTCCGCACGTTTGTCAACACCCAGACCGGCGGTCAAGGCAAAGAGCCCGATATGGTCCGTAATCCCGCTTGCCGCCGGCGCGATAAAATCAGCCAGGGCCGCGTTGGGTGTCCGAGCGCCCGCTTCATCGGGGGTTCGGGCCAATTGTTGACGTAAGCCGTGCCAGACAAAAAGAGGCGCTGGCGCCTCCTCGACGCTCGTGAAGCGTTCGGGTGCCCAAACCGCAATGTCTTCATGCTCGACCGCGGCGGCCGGCAAAATTGCGAACGCCCCCTGGGCGGTCAGCCAACGCTCGCGAACAATCCGCTCCAACATCGACTGGGCGTCCGCAAAGACCCGCCGAGCTTCAATCCCCACGACGGCATCATCGAGAATCGCCGGATACCGACCCGCCAGATCCCAGACCTGAAAGAAGGGCGTCCAGTCGATGTAGGGGACCAGGCTCGCCAGATCGACCTTTTTCAGTGCGCGTACGCCTGTAAACCGGGGCGTGATGATTTCACCCGCCGCCAACGATCCAGCCCAGTCGATGGCCACCCGATTGGCACGCGCCTCTTCAAGGGTTGCCAGTGCTGGACCTTTTTTGCCCGCATGCTGCAAGCGGATCCGTTCGTAATCAGCCATCGTCTGCGCAATGAAGTCCGCGCGTGATTCCCGCGAGATCAGGCTCTGGACCACCGGCACGGATCGGCTCGCGTCCGGCACATAAATCACGGGACCCGAATAATGCGGCGCAATCTTGACCGCTGTATGCACCCGGCTAGTCGTCGCACCGCCAATCAGTAACGGGATCCGACGGCTACTGAACCACGGGTCGCGCTCCATTTCGCGTGCCACATTGGCCATTTCCTCGAGCGATGGGGTAATCAGTCCCGATAGCCCCACCACATCGACGTTCTCAGCCTTGGCCATCTCGAGAATTTTCGCAGCCGGCACCATCACACCGAGATTCAGGACATCAAAGGCATTGCACTGCAGCACCACCGCGACGATGTTCTTGCCGATGTCATGCACATCGCCTTTGACCGTGGCGATCAAGACCTTACCCTTGGCGGCAGCCACCGTCCCCGTTGCCGCCGCGTGGGCCGCTTTTTCGGCCTCGATATAGGGCACAAGGTGCGCCACGGCCTGCTTCATCACGCGCGCGCTCTTGACGACTTGGGGCAAAAACATTTTGCCGGCGCCAAAGAGGTCGCCCACGTAGTTCATCCCGTCCATGAGCGGGCCTTCGATCACATCGATTGGGCGTACGGCCTGCCCCCGGGACTCTTCGGTATCGGCCACAATCCATTGCGTGATCCCATGGACCAACGCGTGGGTGAGCCGCTGATTGACCGGCCAAGCGCGCCAGGCCAGGTCCTCCTCGCGGCGCGCGCCGCCACCCCGAACCGTGGACGCAAATTCGATCAATCGCTCGGTCGCTGACTTGCCGTAGTCCGGATGGTCTGGCGCAAATTCACTGCCATCAAGCGCCCGCGGGGGCCGAGCCAGCACCACATCCTCGACCCGCAGACGCAGTTCAGGGTCTAAGTCATCGTAGAGGCCAAGCTGGCTTGCGTTGACGATCCCCATCGACATGCCTGCCCGAATCGCATGGAACAGGAACACCGTGTGAATGGCTTCCCGAACCGGGTCGTTCCCACGAAAACTAAACGACACATTACTGACACCGCCCGAGACCTTCGCTCCCGGTAGATGGGTGCGAATCCAGCGGGTGGCTTCAATAAAGTCGACCGCATAACGATCGTGCTCCTCGATGCCGGTCGCAATCGCGAACACGTTTGGATCAAAAACAATGTCCTCGGGTGCAAACCCCGCCTGATCGACGAGGAGGCGGTAGGCGCGTTCACAAATCGCGCAGCGCCGCTCGAGGGTGTCGGCCTGTCCCTGCTCATCAAAGGCCATCACGATCACGGCGGCACCGTATTTTCGACAGAGGCGGGCCTGACGCAGGAACTCCGCTTCGCCTTCTTTCATCGAAATGGAATTGACGATGCTGCGGCCCTGAACACATTTCAGACCGGCCTCGATCACTTCCCATTTTGAAGAATCAATCATCACCGGAACCCGCGAAATGTCGGGCTCAGAAGCGGCAAGGTTCAAAAATCGAGTCATCGCGGCGGCCGAATCCAGCATGGCTTCGTCCATGTTGACGTCGATCACCTGAGCGCCGCCCTCAATCTGCTCGCGGGCAACTGCCAGCGCCGCGTCAAAATCGCCCTCGAGAATGAGCTTCGCGAAGCGCCGACTTCCGGTCACATTGGTGCGCTCGCCCACATTGACAAAGAGACTGTCCTCGCCAACTTCGAAGGCCTCGAGCCCAGAGAGTCGCAGTCGGCGCTCAAGCCGGGGCAATCGGCGCGGGGCGATCGGCGCCACCGCACGTTGAATCGACGCAATATGCTCGGGCGTCGTCCCGCAACAGCCCCCCGCGATGTTGACCAGGCCAGCGCGGGCAAATTGCTCCAATAGCCCAGCGGTGATGCAAGGCGTTTCATCAAAGCCCGTGTCGGACATCGGGTTGGGCAGACCTGCGTTCGGATAGACGCAAATATACGTATCGGCAATCCGCGATAGCGCTTCGATGTAGGGGCGCATCAGCGCAGCACCCAGGGCGCAATTGAGGCCGATGGTAAGGGGACGCACGTGGCGCACGCTGTTCCAGAAGGCCTCGACTGTCTGCCCCGACAGGATGCGCCCTGAGGCGTCGGTCACCGTGCCCGAGATCATCACCGGAATCGATGGAAGGCCCGCCGCATGACGCTCGTCCTGCAAGGTCTCAATCGCAAAAATCGCGGCTTTCGCGTTCAGAGTGTCGAAAATGGTTTCGACCAAGAGGACGTCCGCGCCCCCATCGAGTAGGGCTTGCGCCTGCTCTGAATAGGATTCGCGCAGCTGATCGAAGGTGACGTTGCGCGCGCCAGGGTCGGCGACGTCCGGTGAGATGCTCGCGGTGCGCGGGGTGGGGCCGATGGCGCCGGCAACGAACCGCGGACGGTCGAGAGTGGAAATGCGATCACACGCCTCGCGGGCAATTCGGGCCGCGGCCAGGTTGAGTTCGCGTGCGATTTCAGGAAGGCCGTAATCCTCCTGCGCAATCGAGGTTGCGCCAAAGGTGTTGGTCGCGATCAGGTCAACCCCAGCCGCCAGGTAGCGCTCATGGATCCCGCGAATGACGTCTGGACGGGTGATACAGAGCAACTCGTTGTTGCCCTTCAAATCCCGGTCATGGTCGCGCCAGCGTTCGCCACGAAAATCGGATT
This sequence comes from Betaproteobacteria bacterium, assembly GCA_009925965.1. Classification (GTDB taxonomy): domain Bacteria; phylum Pseudomonadota; class Gammaproteobacteria; order Burkholderiales; family Burkholderiaceae_E; genus RFPW01. Next base: position 968 of record RFPW01000153.1, on the reverse strand, counting down.
CATCCAGGTGCTCCTGCTGGATCATCGTGCCCATCGCCCCATCCAGGAACAAGATGCGCGACTCCAGCAGCGCTCGCAACGTCAGCTCAACAGTCATAAATGCTTCCAATCGAGCCGCGTAGTTTAACGGTGTCGACCGGTCGAGCTGGAATTGGGTGCGAGACGGGCTTCAATCCACTGCGCCAATTCGCCCAACATCTGCTCACGATCCATATCGTGATGAACCTCATGTCGACTTCCCGGCCACAAACGGAGGGTCCGATCTGCGGCTGCGATGGAATCAAACAGACGCTCGGTGCCCTCGACCCGGCAAATATCGTCGTCAGTCCCGTGAACCAATAACACCGGGAGTGTGATCGCCTGCGGTGCATGGGCGTTGACGCGGTCGATCGCAGCCAATAACTCGGCTCCCCAACGCACCGTCACCCGACTGTTCATGTGCGGGTCGCGGTTCCAGACCGACTTGAGTTGAGGATCTCGCGTCAGTTCGTCGGACCCGAGTGGTAAGTCCATGGACAGGGTCGGCCACCAGAACGACATCGCCTGCGTGAGCCCCGTCAACCAGGGCGCCCCTGGCAGGCCTGGGATGAGGGGCGGCGCACTGATGATGGCCCCCGCCGCCGGAGAAGCATCGCGTTGGCTCAGCCAGTCCATGAGGATCAACGCGCCCATGCTGTGACCGTAGAGAAAAAGTGGGATCGCCTCGCGCTGGGCTTGTTCGAGCGCGCTCCCAAACAAATGGTCGAGGTCGTCGAGGTAATCATCGAAGGATTCAACGTGCCCGCGCTCGCCCTCGGACTCGCCGTGCCCACGCAGGTCGACCGTTTGCACCGCGAAGCCGCGTTCGGTCAAGGCCGGGGCGACCACTTTGCCGTAGCGCCCGCCGTACTCGCAGACCCCGTGGATGATCGCGACGACAGCGCGCGGCGGATTCTCGGGGGACCACTGGCGGTGAATCAGCCCGGGGC
>RFPW01000152.1 GCA_009925965.1 Betaproteobacteria bacterium | reverse complement strand
CTCTGCCGCGAGCGCGCTGACCTTGACCAACTATCCAATCGCCGGCCCAATCTCTTCAGGTCCTCAGGTGACCCCTTTCATCTGTCAGACCAGCACCCTCGCGCTGCCTGATGGCTCGAAATTAGTGGCCAATGCGACCGACCCGAACTGCTCGGCGCAAACGAACGTCCAGTTCTCCTATCGCACGACCGGTGAGGTGTTCAAGCCGCTGACCGATACAAAGACGATCCCCGCAGACGTCAAGATGATCAAGAACGCAGCGGGCGCGATGGTGCCCTATATCGTGCGGGTTGAGACCACGACGATCGATCGGGGGATCGCGCAGATCACCATGCTGTTCGATCCAACGAAAGATGTCGAACCGACTCCAACGACCCCTCCTAAAAACTGGAATAAGCGTCTGGTCTACGGTCACGGTACGGGTTGCGTGGGTGGCTGGTATATCCAGGGAGGCGTTTTTGGTTATAACCCCATGAACGACACGTGGCTGTCGCGCGGTTATGCGGTAGCCAACAACACCCTGAATCATCCCACCAACGCCTGTAATAACGTCCTTTCGGGCGAGGCGGCGTCGATGACCAAGGAGTACTTCATCAAGCGCTTTGGAGCGCCGGTGTATACGATTTCCACGGGCACTTCGGGGGGCGCGATCGCGAGCCTACAGTTGGGTGACATGTTCCCTGGGCTATTTGATGGTGCACTGATCGATGCAACCTTCCCGGATGTCATCACGATTGCCCAGTCGGGTGCCGATGCGCACCTTTTGAGCAATTATTTTGCAAGCAACCTGCCTTCAGCCACCTCGTTCACCCCGGCCCAGAAGGCGACGCTCTCAGGTTATGCGGCTGAAATCACCCTGGTGGCCAATGGCAACCAGATGGGGCGGACTGACCCCGTCCCGGGCCGCGCTGCTCCGACATTTGCCGGTGTGGGCAATTACGCCTCGGCGGTTTGGAATGCGGCAGTGCCGGTTTCCCTTCGCTACGACCCGACGGCAAGTCCGCCCAATTTTGCTGGCGCACGGCCGACCATTTTTGATATTGGCTCAAACGTTTATGGCAAAGGGCCGAATCCGCTGGATCCCTCCGGGAAGACCACGATTGGCCTGCGGACCTACGACAACGTGGGCGTGCAATATGGGCTTTCCGCACTGAACTCTGGGGCGATCACGGTCACGCAGTTTCTGGATCTGAATGCGAACGTGGGCGGCTTTGATACCGATGCCAATCCGGTTGCTTCACGTACTGTGGGTAATGCGGATGCGATTCTGCGCGCCAATCAGAGCGGTCTCCTGCTGCACGGCGGTGGCGGTTTGTCGTCGATTCCGATTCTGGATGTTTCCAACATCTACGGGGAAGACACCTCGAACTACCACATGCAGTGGGAACATTTTGCGGCGCGGGAACGGGTGCTGCAGGCCAATGGCAACGCCGACAACTACGTGATGTGGCGTGGCGGTAACGGGACGGCGCCGACGGCAGCAAACCCTGCTGCGCCAATCGCGGCCTTAAGTGCCAATTCGATTGCGGCGTTCGAGAAGTGGATGGAGGCCATCGCTGCTGACAAGACTGCCGACGCCCAGCGAACCAAAGTCATTCGCAACCGACCCGCTGATGTAACCGATGGCTGCTTCGACAAATCGACCGTTCCACAGTTCATTGCCGAAAGGCAGACCTTGGGCACGAGTGGGTCACAGTGCAACATTCTGTGGCCGTCGTATCGGTTCCCCCGGATGGAAGCGGGCGGTCCACTCGCATCCAACAACCTGAAGTGTCAGCTCAAGCCAGTCGACCTCGCGGACTACAAGGTGTCATTGAACGCTGCTGATCTCAGCCGGTTGCGGACGATCTTCCCAAGTGGGGTCTGTGACTTCAGCAAACCTGGTGTGAACTTCACTAAGGTAGTCCCTTGGGCTTCGTTTGGTCCTTCGAAAGTGAATCTCGTTTTCGACGTTACCAAGTAAAGCTCAAGCGCAGCACGGTCGCGTCATCATGGCGCGTGCCGCGCGGCGCGGCTGAACCCTCGTGGTCCTTGTCTTCAGCGGAACGTACGCGCTGGAGCAAGGACCCGAGATCGCCCGTGGCAAACGCGCGAAATCCGTCGTCGGCGTCTTCCAATCCAAAGACTGCATGGCCTCGGGCAGCACCGTCCGAGCAAAGGATGATTCGGTCGCCCGAGTTGAGAGGCAGTCTAGCGCTGACGGCATTCACGGGCGCGAATGGTTCGGGCGCCAGGACCCAATACGTTTCTGGGCGGTTTCGATTCTGCCGTTCGGTCGTCACCGCGGCGGCCAGAGCGTTTCGAAAGCGGTCCGACTCGTAGCCAACGCCGTCGCGCAATGCGTTCATTACCTCTTGATAGAGTCCAGAACAATACTGAGTATGACGATCATCCCGCACGGTGCGAACCTCACCACCGCGCCCAACGATTGCGAGATCTGAGTCGCCCACCACACGAATATCCAGTTCGGTCATGGGTCCGTTGGCATCAAGCAGTCTGATCAGCACCAATGTGCTGCTTGGCCACCAGGGCGAGTGCTTTCGCATGGATGGTGGCGCGAGGCGAGCAAATTGTTCTGAAGCCGTCTGGGTGGCCTGGCTGATCAATTGATCGAGGGGCGTGGAAGGTTCCTCCGCCAGCTGGCTCAGAAATGACGCCTGGATCGTTTCCGCGAACCACCCCGAATCACAAATCCCTTCAGGGGCGATGACGCCAGTTGCGCCATCCATCAGCCACCAGGTCCGATCGAGTCCACCCGCCACATCCTCGCAACGCGCTCGCCCGGGTTTGGGCAAGCGCATCAGCTCCGCGTGGATGGCGATTGCGGGTGTCATGGTGGTCACATCAAGGAACTTTAAGGGGCGGGGGGAACGTAGCCCATGGGCTTATCGCCGCCATCGCCAAAAAACCAGGCTTCCATTTGCGTCGCCAGGTATTTGCGTGCCCTTGCATCCGCCAGGCTCAGGCGGTTCTCATTGACCAGCATCGTCTGATGCTTGAGCCAGGCTGCCCAGGCCTCGCGTGAAACCTGCTCATAAATTTTCTTGCCGAGCTCGCCAGGATAGGGTGGGAAGTCGAGACCCTCGGCCTCCTGGTTGAGCTTGATACAGTGGATCGTTCGTGCCATGACTTGGTTCCTTAATTGGTGTCCGTGAAGGGTCCGTGAGGGGTCCGAAAGGCGGCTAGAGGGCCTTGATAAAAATTTGGCTCATCCGCTGCCAGTTATAGAGTTTCTTGCGTTCGCCAGGCAGCGCATCCACATCGGCTTGAACGAAGCCGCGCTTCAAAAACCAGTGTTGCGCCCGAGTCGTCAGGACGAACAGGTGATCTAATCCAGCCGCCCGGGCACGCTGCTCGATGCGCTTGAGCAGTCGCTCGCCATCGCCTTGGCTCTGAACGTTCTTGGCGACGGCCAGGCAGGCCATCTCGCCGATTCGTTCGGTGGCGAAGGGGTAGAGCGCAGCGCAACCAAAAATAACCCCATCGTGTTCAACGACCGTGAAGTTGCCGATTTCGCGCTCGATCAGTGCCCGGTCGCGCCGGACCAGCGTGCCATCTTCTTCGAGCGGACGCAGCAGGGCGAGTAAACCGCCGACATCTTCCGGGGTTGCCTCGCGCACGAGATCAAGCGTCTCTTCGACCAGCATCGTGCCGACGCCATCGTGTAAAAAAAGCTCCAGCAGGAGACTGCCATCGATCCCAAACGGCACAAGATGGGCTCGCGCCACGCCGTTCTGGCAAGCCTTCAACATGTGTTTGAGGGTGAACCTAAGTTCGTGCGCCAGATAGTCACGGGCCAGAATGGACTCGGCGTCGGCCTCTGATATTTCTCGCAGAAGCGATCCGTCTTCCGCGGGGATTCCAACTTCTTGGTCAATAAAGATGAGCTTTTCAGCATCAAGCGCAACGGCCGTTGCGACGGCCACATCTTCCATCGTCAGGTTAAGCGCTTCGCCAGTGGGGGAATAGCCCAACGGTGAGAGCGACACGATGCCACCGGAATTGAGAATGAATCGGATCGCCTCGGTATCAACCTTGCGCACAAGCCCGGTTTGGGCGTAATCGATCCCCCCAATCACGCCCAGCGGGCGGGCCACCACGAGGTTGCCCGACACGACGCGCATTGCCGAGTAGGCCATGGGTGTGTTGGGAAGCCCTTGTGAGAATGCGGCTTCCAGGTCGAGACGAATTTCGCCCGAGGCCTCCTTCAGGCATTCGAGGGCGACTGAATCGGTAATTCGAATGCCGGTGGGGCCAAAATGGGCTGGGGCGCCGCGCAGTCGAAGCTGCTCTTCGACCTGCGGTCGGGCGCCGTGAACAACGACGATGCGTAAACCCATCGCCGTGAGCAGCGAAATGTCATGGACGAGCGCGTTGAGCCCACCCGCAATGACGAGCTCGCCCGGAAAGGCGACGACGAACGTTTTGCCCCGAAACGCATGGATGTAGGGGGCGACGCCGCGAAGCCATGCGACGAAGGGGCCCGGATCGGCGGGTGATGGCAGGATGCTCATGGCGCCTCGAGGTTTAAGGGCCCCGATTATAATTGGCAGCTTGACTGCCACTGACCATCCCCGCCGCTTTTCGCCTCGCCCCGCGCGCGGACCTGCTACGCATGGGACCGCTCCGCGAGGGCCCTCCGAGCGCCGACCGGCTGTGCAGCGTGCGCCATTGCCTCCGCTGGTTTTTCCAGAGGCGTTGCCAGTGAGTTTGCGCCGCGAGGAGATCGCCCGCGCGATCCGTGAGTGCCCAGTGGTGATCGTGGCGGGTGAAACTGGGTCAGGCAAAACCACGCAGCTCCCCAAAATTTGCGCTCTGGCGGGACGGGGGCAGATGGGACGAATCGGTCATACCCAGCCCAGACGGATTGCAGCGGTGACCGTCGCTCAACGGATTGCCGAGGAGATCGGTTCGCCGCCGGGTGAACATGTGGGCTACAAGGTCCGGTTTCAGGATCGCCTGCAACCCGGGGCAACGATCAAGCTGATGACCGACGGCATCTTGTTGGCAGAAACGCAGGGTGACCCTTGGCTGCGCGAATACGACACGATCATCGTGGATGAGGCGCATGAACGGAGCTTGAACATCGACTTCTTGCTCGGTTACCTCAAACGCCTCGTTGAGCGTCGCGATGATTTTCGGCTCGTCATCACTTCAGCAACGATCGACGCAGAGCGATTTGCCGCGCATTTTGGCGCGCCAGGCCGACCGGCCCCCGTGATTGAGGTTTCGGGGCGGTTGTTTCCGGTCGAGGTGCGGTGGCGTCCACCTCAGCTTGTGGCAGATCAAGAGTTGATCGAATTGCCTGAAGCGATTGGTCAGGCGATTGACGAAGTCTGGCGCGAGCGTCCCGGTGACGTCTTGGTTTTCTTGCCTGGTGAGCGCGAAATCCGCGAGGTCGAGACCCACCTTCGCAGGCATCCGCCGGGTCCGCCGTCACAGCGTCAGGCGATGGAAGTGTTGCCACTCTATTCGAGGCTGGCCGCTGGCGACCAGATGAAAGTCTTTGGTGCTGATGGGGGCCATGGGCGGCGGATTGTGCTGGCCACCAACGTGGCAGAAACCTCGGTCACGGTCCCGGGGATTCGCTATGTGATTGACCCGGGGCAGGCGCGTGTCAAACGCTATCGTTATCG
>RFPW01000151.1 GCA_009925965.1 Betaproteobacteria bacterium | reverse complement strand
CGCAAGAACCATTCAGAAAATGTGTCACGGGTGCTGTACCCCGACGACTCCACCCCGTCGGGGCGCGAATTGCGTTTGCATCAGGAGTATTTCTTTGTCAGCGCCAGCGTGCAGGACCTGTTGCGCCGCTACCTGCGCCAGCACAGCACCTTCGACCAGCTCAGTGCCAAGGTCAGCATCCACCTGAACGACACCCACCCGGTGCTGGCCATCCCCGAGCTGATGCGCCTGTTGCTTGTTGCTGGATGAGCACCATCTTCCCTGGGCCGATGCCTGGACCCTGTGCCAGGGCGTGTTCTCGTACACCAACCACACGCTCATGCATGAGGCGCTCGAGACCTGGCCGGTGGAGGTGCTGGGCCGGGTGCTGCCGCGTCATCTGCAGATCATTTTTGACATCAATGCCCATTTTTTGACACAACTGACGCAACAGCATGGGCCCGACATTGACCTGATGCGACGCGTATCGCTGATTGACGAGACCGGTGAGCGCCGGGTGCGAATGGCCTACCTTGCGGTGCTGGCCAGCCACTCGGTCAATGGCGTGTCGGCGCTTCACTCCGAACTCATGCAACAGTCCATCTTTGCCGACTTCGCTAGTCTGTGGCCCAGGCGCTTCAACAACAAGACCAATGGCATCACGCCCCGGCGCTGGTTGGCGATGGCCAATCCGGCCCTTTCATCTGTCCTCGACGCCCGGATCGGGCGCGACTGGCGCCGCGACCTGTCCGGCTTGAGCGCGCTGCAGCCTCATCTGGATGACCCGGCCCTCATTGCTGCGATCAGCCAGGCCAAGAAGGTCAACAAGCAGCGACTGGCCGCCTGGCTTCAACAGAACATGGCCATCAGTGTTTCCACCGAAGCACTGTTTGATGTGCAGGTCAAACGGATTCACGAGTACAAGCGTCAACTGCTCAACGTACTGCATGTGGTGACGCGTTACCTGCGGATTCTGGAACAGCCAGGTGCCGTCACTGTGCCTCGCGTGGTGATCTTTTCCGGCAAGGCGGCCTCGGCTTATCACATGGCCAAGCTGATCATCCAGCTCATTAACGATGTGGCTAAAACCGTCAACGCCGACACCCGGGTGGCCGACCTGCTCAAGGTGGTGTTCGTCCCAAACTACAGCGTCAGCCTGGCCGAACTCATCATCCCGGCGGCCGATTTGTCCGAGCAGATTTCGACAGCGGGCACCGAGGCCTCGGGCACCGGCAACATGAAGTTTGCGCTCAATGGTGCGCTCACCATCGGCACGCTCGACGGCGCCAATGTCGAATTGCAGGCCAACGTGGGCGCCGAGAACATCTTCATTTTTGGTAACACGACGGCCGAGGTGGCCGCCATCCGGGCCGCCGGCTACCAGCCCCGCGCCATCCTGTCCCGCAAGACCGAGTTGCAGCGCGTTCTTGAGGCCATTCGCGACGGTCGCTTCAGTCCTGAGGAACCCGGTCGCTACAAAGCCATTTACGATGTGTTGGTGAATTGGGGCGACCAGTACCTGCTGCTGGCTGACTACAGCAGTTATATCGCTGCGCAGGAGCGTGTCGACGCCCTGTACCGTACGCCCGATGCCTGGACCAGGAAGGCGCTGCGCAATGTGGCGGGCATGGGCCCGTTTTCGTCTGATCGGACCATCGCCGAATACGCGCGCGACATCTGGCACGTCCAGCCCATGACCATAGCGGGTTGACCCGCACGCTTTACGGTAATGGCATGCCGGACTGGCGCTCCCCTGCAATCTTGATGACGGGTGGTTCGCTTTCGAGCATGCCGTAGGGGCCGACCACCACGCCAGTGAGGCGTGCCCCTTCGACCTTTGCGTTGACTGCTTTCAGTTCACCGTCCGTATTAACAAAACTGAAATGCAGATCGGTGCCCTGCAGCCGAGCCCCCAATAGGGTTTGCACTTCTGAGCCCAATGCCAAACTTCCGCCTATTCGCTGAAAGCGCTGCGCCAAGCGGAGCGTTGCAGGCCCTCTGGAATCAAGCCCGGTGATCGACCAGACCCCGTTCACTGCGGCTGGAACCGTCCAAAAGTAGCCGGTACTGGTGCCGGTACTGGTGTTTGCGTGAATCACCTGATCTGGCTCCCAGTCGCCCATGGAGAAGGTATTGGAGAGAACCCGGGTGCCAGGGCGCATGGCCAGAATGGTCGGGCGCAATTGCGCGTTGATCTCTTCGAGCAGGTACATCACCACCACGGTTGCGCTGCTGAAATCCTGTGTGTAGATGTCCCCATGAATGAAGTGGACTCGATCGGCTACTCCGGCTCTTTGCGCGTTTCGCTGCGCCAATGCGGTTAGGTTCTTGTTGTATTCGATACCCCATGCGCGGGCACCGAACTGCAGCGCCGCAGCGATCGCAATTTTGCCGTCGCCAGCGCCAAGATCAACGACCTCGTCGGTCGGGGTCTGCTTTGAGCAATCGGGTTACCAACTCGTCTCGGGTCGGCAGCCACATCACATCCTTGCCGACTTGCCCAAGCCGAGGGGTATAGGTTTCAGCCTGCGGGGTGGTGCAGCCTTGGAAGCACCCGAGGCCGAGGCTCAGGCACATTGCGTGGACAAGCACGCGGGCGGTATGGTTGAGGTCGCGTGAGGCGTTGGGCATGAGACGTTGAAGGATAGTGGTGTTCGAGCGAAGACGGAACCTAGAGATGACACGACTTGTGATCGCAAGCCAGTTCGGCGAGGAGTTCGATAACTGGCTTCGGGCTGCGCGGCCAGACATCGAGTGCATCTCCCTGCCGCCATTACTCAACTGGCCACTGCCGCCCGACGTCTCGGTGCTGCTCGCAGTCCCAGTCTCTGCCGAGGAACGAGCAAAAGCTCGGCCCGCGGGCTGGCCCTTTCAGCTTCGCTGGGTGCAACTTGGCTCCACCGGATTTAATAACTATCCGCCGTGGATGCTGCACGGCCCTCTGGTCACAAGCGCCCACGGTACCTCAACCGAAACCATCGCCGATTTTGTACTGGCCTGCTTACTACAACGTGCGCTTCGCCTCGAGGAGCGTCGGGTGCGCGCACGGCAGGACTGGCGACGCGTCGAAGCCCCTGCGCTTGCGGGCAGCACGCTTGGACTTTTTGGTTTTGGCGGCATTGGTCGGGCTCTGGCGCGGCGTGCGCTTGTGCTGGGCATACGGGTCATTGCGGCGCGGCGCCAGCCTGGCCCGCTCGGGATGGATGGTGTCGAGAAGGTCGACGGCATCGAAGCTCTGATGGCGGCGAGCGACCACCTCGCCCTGGTCGCACCCGGCACCGAGGAAACCCGCCACGTCGTGAACGCACGCACGCTCGCACTCGCCCGTCCCGGGTTGCACCTGATCAACGTTGCCCGCGGTAGCCTTGTCGATCAGCAAGCACTCCTGATGGCGCTTGATGAGGGACGCGTGGGTTGGGCGAGCCTTGACGTGACCGAGCCGGAACCCCTGCCGGAGCACCATCCGCTCTACGTTCACCCCAGAGTGTTCCTTACTTCGCACACTTGCGGGATTAGCCCCCAGGTTCGAAAGGCCTTGTTCGGCAAGTTCCTGCGTAGCCTGGGTTCCTGGGAAACCGGCGGCATGCCCGAAGATCTGATCGACCTCGAACGGGGTTACTGAGCCGAACGGGTGCTTCCCCGTAAGGGCCTCACTCAGCGTAAGACCCCTTATCAGCGTAAGCGCCTTTTTTAGTCCCCGGCCCGAATATTGTGTTCTTTAATGACCTTACTCCATTGAACGATCTGATCGTCAAGAAATTTCCCTAATTGCTCCGGCGGAGCCAACTTCAGGTTCATCCCCTGAGCCGCCAGCTTTTCCTTGTTCTGCGGATCATTAAAGATGATCGACAGCTCTTTGTAGACTCGGCCAATAATTTCTGGAGGGGTTTTGGCTGGCGCGAATACACCCCACCAAGCCGCAGCCTCAAAACCAGGCAAATGCAACTCAGCCAGAGTCGGAACGTTCGGCACGACAGGATCCCGAGTGCTCGAGGTCACAGCCAACGGGATGAGTGCACCCGAGCGTATATGTTGAGAAAACAATGCTGTTGTTGCGACGGCATACGGAACATGTCCTGCGACGGCGTCTATCGCAAGCGGCCCGCCCCCTTTGTAGGGCACATGCGTGGCTCGAAATTTCAACTGTGCGGCAAGACTGGTCATCGCAAGATGGGCCAGACTGCCGCTGGCAATCGTCCCATAGGAAATTCCACCCGCGCCTGCATTCGCAGTTTTCATCAGCTCCTCAAAGGTTCGGACGGGTTGCGACTTATGCGCTGTGATCACCATCGCTCCGGTCGCAATCAACATCACCGGGGTGAGTTCAGTGCGAGTGTCGAAAGACATATTCGGGATCAGGCTTGGGTTAGTCCCATGGGTATCAAAAACGAAGACAAACGTATAGCCATCTGGAGGCGACTTCGCGGCGATCCCAGTCCCGATTGAACCATTCCCCCCGGCACGGTTCTCGACGATGACACTCGTGCCCAGCGCCTGAGAAAGTGCGGGAGCAACCATTCTTGCCAGCTGGTCTGTCGTGCCACCGGCAGGAAACGGTGAAATCAACCGGATCGGCTTACTTGGCCAGTTGGCTTGTGCTTGAGCCATCACCGCCACAGGCGCCGCCAGGCAACAGAGAGAGGCCAACAGCCATGCTCTTAGTTTTTTCATGTTGAACGTTTCCATGACAACCGGATTGAGATTCGGGTCAAGTTTGTCAGCACCTGACTTCCGAAACCATTCGGGTTGGCCACTAGAAGACAGGTCACCACCACCTGATTTATTGACCGGCCCCGGCCAAGCGCAGCGCCTCAGGCCGTGCCGACCACCCCACCGTCACAGGCGATCGTCTGGCCCACCACATACTCACCCGCACGCGAGCAGAGGAAAATGGCAAGCCCCGCAATATCCTGGGCTGTCCCCACCCGTCCGCTGGGATTGGATTCGCCCACCTGATTCCAGTTCACGCCCTCGGTCTCGCCGCCAAACCCGACGCCAGTACTGAGCATCCAGGTGGGGAACGGTCCGGGTGCGATGGCATTGAACAGAATGCGCTCTTTGGTCAGATGCGTGGCCATGAACCGGGTCAGGTGGTGCACCGCCGCCTTGGACGCGCCATACGAAAACACATCAAACGCAGAGCTCTTGAGACCATCAATCGAACCGATGTTGATCACCCGCGACGGGCTCGCACCCTGGCCCGCAGCTCGTAACAGGGGCAGGAGTTTCTGGGTCAGAAAGAAGACGCCCTTGACGTTGGTGTCCATCACTTTGTCCCAGCCGGCTTCCGGAAACTGATCGAGCGGCGCGCCCCAGGAGGCGCCCGCGTTATTCACCAGAATGTCCAGCTTGGTTTCATGCTCGGCCAGTTGCGCCGCCAGGCTCTCAACGCCGGCCAGGTTGGACAAATCCGCCGGCAGCGCGATGCATGGCCCCCCATAGGTCTGGCTCAGGCGCTCAGCCGTAGCTTCGCAGACCTTCGCTTTGCGCGACGAGATATAGACCTTGGCGCCCTGGGAAAGGAAACCGGCCGCGATCATTTCGCCAATGCCGCGGGAGCCCCCGGTGACCAGTGCCGTTTTGCCCTGAATGGAAAAGAGATTATTGAAGTTTTCGCTCATGGTGCTACTCAGGTTAAGAATTATTGGGGGGCTTTGAAGGCCGTCATGTAAGCCGCCATGCGCTTGCCCATCTCATCGGCGAGCGC
>RFPW01000016.1 GCA_009925965.1 Betaproteobacteria bacterium | reverse complement strand
GGGCGCCGTCCGCATGGAAGTCGGTTCGTGCTGGCTCCAGCCGAGCGGAATGCGCCATGCGGTGCTGGACTATTCGGACGATTGCGAAATTCTCGAGATCGTCATGCCAGCGAACTTTAGTACCGAAAATCTAAACTAACGATCTCAGCGCGGGATCAGACCCTCGATTTGCATGCGGTCGAGCCAGTAAATCAACGCGTCTTCGGTATCGAAGCAGTCTGCGAAACCATGCTGACGGAGTTTTAGACCGCTCAGGACCGAGTCGGCCGGATTCTCGAGACCATGCGCAAACACACGATCTGCAAACTGCCACGAACTTCCCACGAGATCGTGTAACCCAAGCGGTTTTAGCCCGTGTCGATTGACCACTCGAGCCCAGACTGCTTCGTGCTGAGGCATGTCGTCACTCAGTTGAACCGGCTTGGGCTCACCAACCGACATCCCAAAATGGCCCGCGATCGAACCCCAGATATCCTGCCAAAGCAGAGGGTCTCCGTTGACCACGTTATAAGTTTCGTTCGCTGCAATCTCGTGGGTCGCGACGAATTCCGCAGCGCGAGCGATCAAGCGACTGTCGCTTCCACCATTGATATATCGCCCGCCCCCGGGGTAGGAAAGCGCAAGCCCCTGCTCGCGTCGAACTGCTGCATAAGCCCCCACCGCCGCAACAATATTCATCGGACTCGAGACCGCATAGCCAAATACGACTTGCGGGCGCAAGATCGTGAAGTTCCATTCGCGCTTGGGCTGACGTTCACGTAGAAGGTCCTCCTGCAGCCAATAAAAATTCTCGTGCCAATGGCGTGGCCAGCGCTCCTTACAGGGTACGGGAGCCGGTTCCACATGACCGCCATACGCTTTGGTGCCCTGCAACAGCGAAAGATGCCGCAAACCCTGCGCGACGGGTTCTAAAGCATCGAGCAGGTTGCGAAGCATGGACTCATTGACCGCCATTTGCTCGGGGTCACGCCAACCGGCGATCAGATCCGGTTTTTCGAACAATGCGGCAAAAAACACGTGCGTGACTTGCGTAAGATCGCGCAAACCCTCACTGCACGCGTCTGCATTCGTGAGGTCGACGCTGACATGGCGAACGCCCTCAGGCAAGGCGGGTCGACGTCTTGAGAGGGCGATCACGTTCCAGTCGGGCAACGCAGCAAAGTGTTCAACGGTTGCAGCGCCAACGACACCGCCAGCGCCAACGACCAACATCGTATTTTTGTTCATCAATTTCGATCCATTGTGAATCAGACGCTCGATCGCATCGAAGGCGTCAGAAGCGCTTCCGGCACCTCAATCTCAAAACCGAGGATGGCAGCTGAAAGCGCCTTACCGTAATTGTCCAGACAAAGGCTGCGGGAGACCCCACCACCCAGCGCGCCATGGGCAACAAAATTGATCGCTTGCAAGCCATCAACCGGATAACGCAAGACCTCGCCCTTGATCGCACCCCGATAGAACGCACGAAAGCGGTCCGCGGTCAGTTGCTCCTTCAGGAGCGGGTAATACTCTGCTTTATAAGCAAATACCGCGATATTTGAGGTATCCCCCTTGTCCCCCGAACGTGCATGGGCGAGGTGCTGCAACTGAACTTTCATGGTCAGCTCTCAAAGTAGCGAATGGTGGCTGGAACATGCTGCCGGGGTACCAGTGAAGACCAGACCCCGATGACTTCGCGAGTTCTGTCCTGGTGCGGCACTCGTTTGCCGGTATGGGCAATGCCCGACACCGCCATGCCGTCGACCTCCCGACCGACTTTAACCGCCTCCTCCCGGGTCTTGGTTCGGGCGGCGACCCGAACCGCGATTTCGTAGGGCTCGGGGGCATTTGCCGGAGTCGCAGCACCATGAATGGCATTGAGTCCGAGGAAGTCGATCCGGATTTCTTCCGCCTTCAATCCGACAATCCGGAATCGCTCCTCGAGCACTTGCTTGGCCAGTTGCGCCCGCCTCATGGCACCGGGGCCCGCATAAAAAAACATGTCCTCGCCGATGAATCCCTCGATACAACCAATCGAAACCTTGAGCGTATCGGTTCGGGGCTTGCCACCGATTCCCCAGACCCGCACCCGATCAGGCCCAATCTGCTCGAGCTGGGCCGTTGTGAAGTCGACCACGACATCCGGAGTCAGATAGTTCGCCGGATCGTGCACCTCGTAAAGCATCTGCTCCTTGACGGTCTGCAGCGAAACCGTTCCACCCGTCCCCGACACCTTGGTAATCACAGCCGAACCATCCGCCTGAACCTCGGCGATCGGAAATGCAAGATTCCAGGGCTCAGGTACATCCTTGAATCCGGGATCAGAGAAGTACCCTCCAGTCACCTGGGCGCCGCACTCCATCAGATGACCGATCCCATTGCCCTGTCCCAGGTGGTCATGATCGAGCGGGTCCCAGCCGAACTCAAACATCATGGGAGCCATAAAAATTGAGGGGTCAGCAACCCGCCCTGTAATGACGATCTGCGCTCCCGCCTTGAGGGCGTCGACAATCGGTTCGGCACCGAGATACACCTCCGCCGAAATCAGCGTTGGTGCGAGCGATGCCGTCGGCTCTCCGTTCTCAAGAATCCGGTCGGTCAGCTCAAGCACCCGCTCCGTGATCAGACTGCCACTGACTGCGGCCACCTTGATACCGTGGTGTCCCATGCCTTGAAGCAACTCCACAATCCGCCGCGCAGCGCCCTCGGGATTGATCCAGCCCTGATTGCTGATAATCCGGGTGCCCTGACGAATACAAGCCGGCAGGACGGCTCGCATGCGGTCATCGAGGTACGTATCAAAGCCTGGAAAGGTCGGGTCGCGACGCGCTCGAACCTGGGCCGCTGACACCGTGGCCTCTGCCATCGTTTCAAAGCACAGATAGTCGAGTTCGCCCCGCTCGGCATTCAAGGCTGCGGGTTCGATACGATCTCCCCACCAGGCCGAGCCAGCCCCGATCCGGATCACCTTAGGAATTTCACTGGGCATTTGAATGCTCCTGTCAGGCATCGAGTTTGATACCACCAGTCTGAACGACGCGACGCCACTTATCGAGTTCGCGCCGAATGAAGCCTGCAAAAGCATCGGCGGTACCGCCGACGACTTCGGCACCATCGGTCGCAAACCGCTGGCGCAGATCCGAATCACGTAGGGACTCGTTGACCGCTCGGTTCAGGGCGGCGACGACCGCATCGGGTGTCCCCGCGGGCGCCAACAATCCGTTCCAGGCTCCGACTTCGTAGCCAGACAGGCCAGACTCCGCGATCGTTGGGATTTCGGGCGCAGATGCGGCGCGGGTCAGGCTGGTGACTCCGATTGCACGGAGGCGTCCAGCCCGCACTTGAGGCATCGCCGAGAGCATGGTGTCGAACATAACCGCAACCTGGCCGCCGGCCAGATCGGTCAATGCTGGTGCGCTGCCCTTGTAGGGGACATGGGTCATCCCCACACCCGCCATGCTCTTGAAGAGCTCGGCCGCCATGTGCGTCGACTGTCCATTACCTGAGGAACCATAGGGCAAACCTCCAGCCTTGGCTTTGGCCAGTGCGATCAAGTCAGCGATTGAATTGACGGGCGAATTCGCGGGTACCACTGCCACCAGCGGCAGACTGGTGAGAAGCGCAATCGGTACAAAATCGCGAGCGAAGTCGTAATTCAGATTCTTGAATAACCAGGGATTGATCGCGTGGGCAGTCGTACCCAACAAAAGGGTGTACCCATCTGGCGGGGCCTTGGCAGCCGCTTCCGCACCAATATTGCCGCCGGCACCTGGCTTGTTTTCGATCACGAACGGCTGACGTAAGCGCTCGGCAAGCTTTTGTCCAATGCCGCGCGCCACGATATCGGTCGGTCCCCCCGGGGGATAAGGCACCACGATATGAACCGCTCGCGCGGGATAGGTCTGCGCGAACCCGAGCCCGGATACGCCCTGCAAAAGTGTTCCAGCCGCGAGTGCGGTCAGAGATGTCCGACGGTTCTGATTCATGACATTTTCCTTTCATCGATATAGACAACGGCATCCACAGCCACGCAGCCGGCGCCGCTCTCACCCACCATGACTGGGTTCAAATCGAGGCTCTGGACACCAGCGGATCGGTCACTGATTAATGCACCAACCGCGGCAGCATTTCGACAGAACGCGGCAATGTCCATCGGCGCGTCACCCCGGACCCCATTGAAGAGAGCCGCCACCCGCAGTCGACGCAATGCGCGCTCAATACGCTCAACGGTGAATGGGGCAAGGATCATCGCCAAATCTGGCATCACTTCGACATTTCGCCCCCCGTCACCGACCAACAAGACCGGACCGAAAATCGGATCCCGATGCGCGCCGATCATGAGCTCGCGTGATCCCTTGACTAATCTTGCAACGATTACACCGTCAAGAACGATTCCGGCTCGCGTCGCGTTCGCGATCACTTCGTGAAAGGCTTTAACAACACCCTGCGCATCCGTGACACCGACGCGGACCAGTCCTAGCTCTGACTTATGAGCGACTCGGGCCGAGCAGCCCTTGACCACCACCGGCGTTCCGCCCAAGGCATCGAATGCCGCGCGAGCCGCTATCTCGTCCTGGCAGAGCACATGAGGCACGACCGCCACCCCGGCATCGGCCAGGAGCGCGAGGCTTGCGGCTTCATGGCGAAGGACGCCTGTCGACTGGACTTCGGCCTCGGCCTCGGCTTCGGCTTCCCGCGCTTGCGGGACCGGTAAATCTGCGCTTCGGGCGAGCCGAAGCCGCTCATCGTGGGCCAGAAATTGACTCAATGATCGGATCGCCTGACCCTCGGTCGGGAACACCGCGATGCCCTGAGCCTTGAACTGCGCCGCAATCGCGGGCTGCGAAGCCGCCGCGACCAGCGGCTTTCCGGTGTTCTGGGCAAACGCCGCGGTATCGCGCGCAAAGGCCTCGACGTCGTACCCAGTCCCAGCCACCGCAATTCCGACCAGAAATGCGTCAGCTGCAGGATCGGACGCGATCACCGGCAAAATATCGCTAAACAAACGGCTGTTACTCAGCAGCGCTGCGGTGATATCGACTGGATTTCGAGTCGTCGCAAATCCAGGGAGGATTTTACGCAACGCCGTCTGCGTCTGATCGGTCAGCGGCTCAAGCGGCATACCCGCATCACTCGCCGCATCGGCGGTGAGCACACAAACAGCGCCCGAATTGCTGATCGCCACCAACCGGCGCCCCTGTGGCTTCCAGCCCTTGAGGTACAGCTCAGCCGACTCAATCAGGTCTGAAATACCGTGCGCACGCCAGATGCCATGATCCTCAAGAAAGGCGTCGACAATCCGGTCTTCCGTGGCCAGAGCCCCCGTGTGCGACTGAGCAGCCGCCTGCCCTGCCAAAGAACGACCGGCCTTGAGCACGATAATCGGCAGATGCCGTTCACGCGCAATCTTCGCTGCCTGGGCCAGGTGCCAGGGATCGGGCAGGCCCTCGAGGTAAAGCAACAATAGCTTGAGCTCAGGGTCTTCGACGACCACGGTCGCCAATTCGCAGGCTGTGATATCGGCATCGTTGCCGGTCGCATGGGCATATCGAACACCGATCCCGCGGCCTCTGAGCAGACCGTAAGGGATCACACTCATCGCCCCGCTCTGACTAATGATTCCAACCGGACCATCCTGCGCCGGGGTATCCAGAAACATGGTCGAGAAATTTGGGACGGCGCCGTTGCCGAAGTTCGCCAGCCCTTGAGAGTTCGGGCCCACGAGGCGCATCCCAACCGAGCGCGCGCGTTGAACCATCGTGCGTTCCAGCGCGTGTGCATGCGGATTGTTGGTTTCGCCGAACCCCGAGGCCATGACGATCGCAATTCGGACCCCAATCGCGGCACAGTCGTCGACCGCCTGCACCGCCATCTCGCCAGGCACCGCAATCACCGCAAGATCGGGTGTCGTTGGCAAGGCAGCGAGACTTGGGTAGGACCGATGGCCCTGAACCGTCTCACGCGTGGGGTTGATCGGATAGACCGGCCCCTTGAATCCGAAGCGCGACAGAAACGCGATCGGACGCCCCCCAATTTTGTTAGGGTTTTCCGAAGCACCAACGATCGCGATCGACCGGGGGTTGAGCGCGAGTCGCAGCGACTCTAGGGGGTCCAATGGCATCAGAGTCTCACTTAGAAGACGGCGAAGTCCAAGCGCCACCTTGGTCACCTCGGTCACCTCGGTCACTTCGACCAGTCACAGTCGGGATTGGACAAAAATAGGGCAGCAAGCGTCCGGCGATTTCGACAAAGGTGACCTCGACCCGCACACCAATCGCGGCACCCAACGGGGCGTGCCCCATGACCCGAACTGCCTCCTCGAGTTCGACGAGGACCAGTGCATACGGTGCGATTGCCCGAAACTCGTCATCGGGCGCGCGATGAACAACCGTGGCTGCGTGAACGATACCCACCCCCGTCAGGGCCAGTGCCTGGGGTGACTGGCAACCGCAGTGAGGACAGAAATCGCGACGAAACAACCACCGTGCAGCACAGGCCTCACAGCGCTGCGCAACCAGCCGTGGCGCGCCGACCGTCCAGTCGTCCAGATCAGCACTCATGTGGACTCCAGCACCAGACTGACATGGGAAGACAGCACACCACCGTCCCCATGCAAAAGCGCGACCCCTGCGCGGGCGACCTGACGGTCCTGCGCACGGCCCGTCATCTGAACGTGCGTCTCAGCCAGATGCGCCATCGCACCCGCCACACCGCAATGCCCGTAAGACAAGAGTCCCCCATGCAAATTCAAGGGCATCGCGCCGTCGCGATCGAAGTACCCGTCCCGCGCCAGCGCACCTGCACGTCCTCGGGCCGCCAAACCGATTTCCTCGAGCAACAACGTCAGGGTCACCGTAAAGCTGTCGTAGATGGCCGCGTATTCGACATCCGCAAGGGTCCTCCCGGCATCGGCAAGCGCCTGACCACTGGAGACATCCGCACCAAAATGCGTCAGATCAGGCGCGGCGGTGACATGTTGTGAGGTGTGGATCTGACGTGCTGAACGAATCCTTACGTTGTGCCCTCGCCCAGGCTCGCGGGCGATGACAAAGGCACACCCCCCATCGGATACGGGACAACAGTCGAGCACTTTGAGGGGGGCCGCGATGGGGCGTGAGCGCAAGACATCCTCAACCGAAATTGGCTCCCGAAACTGTGCGCCCTCGTGTCGCCCGGCCTGACGACGCATCAACACGGCCAGCTCGGCAAAGTCGGCCTCGGTCACCTGGTGCTCCCACATGTACCGTGAAGCGATCAAGCCGTAGTAAGCCGGAATCGTAGTCCCCAGCGGCACCTCGTATTGCGGGTGTCCGGTCTGCGCCAGCGCCTGAATCGCAGCATCACGACTCTGCCCAGTCATCCGATTTTCACCCGCAACGACCAAAATTCGTTGGGCGGCGCCTGACTCGACCAGCAGATGCGCAAGCATGACCATGGCAAAGCCGGTCGCGCCACCGACCTGAACTGCATGGGCATAGGTTGGCCGAATCCCGAAATATTCTGCAAACACCGTCGCCAACATCAGATGCGGCATCGTCATCGAATAGCCGCAAATCAAACCGTCAATGTCGCCGCGCTCGAGCTGCGCGTCAGCCAGCGCTGCGCTCGACGCCTCGGTCATCAGATCAAGGGTCGTTCGGCCCTCGTGACGTCCGAAGCGTGTCAAGCCGCTCCCCAGCAGGTAACTCATCGGAGACTCTGCACCGGTAGGAAAGAAAGTGCAGCGGTTGCTTCGACCAACCACTCACGGAGCAAGTCGACCCTGGCGCTCAGACGCTCGGTGAGGGCTGCGATGCTGATCGCCCCCACCGGGCGGCCATCGACGCCCAAGATAGGGATCGAAATACCCCCCATCCGCTCGACCACTACGTCGACCAACAACACGAACCCCTGATGCCGCGACTGTGCGACCTGATCGAGTAGAAAGGTGCGGCTGAGCCTTGGGTACCGCGCTGCCCAAACCGATTCGAGCGAATCGAGAATCGCCGCCACTTCATCGTCGGGCAGCCAAGCCAACAGGGCCAGACTTCCCGCACCAGCACCCAGTGGCCGACGGCTCCCAACATCCAGATAATTCGCCTGAATTGGATAATTCCCGAATTCACGATCAATACACAGCGCCTCAATCCCACTGCGCACCGACAGAAGTGCGGTGTCGCCCGACTTGGCAGCAAGCCCGACCAACCAGGGACGTGCCGGCCCGCGGAGGTGGGCCCTCGCCTGCATCGCGAGTCCGAGATAGAGAGCCTGATCGCCCAGGCCATAGCGACGGGAATCGACGGCACGCTCGACAAATCCCTCCTCAGTCAGGCCCTCTAACAACCGAATCAGGGTTGATTTGTTGAGCCCGGTGGTGGTGGCGAGATCGGTCAAGCGCATCGGCTCAGGCGCCGAGAGCGCCCGCAGAATCCGACAAATTTTCTGAACAGAGTTCGAGTCAGAGGGTTTGGGCACGTCGCCAACGTTCCATCAGACCGTTGCGATCGGCGTTGCTGGCGAGCCTACGGCGCCCGGCAGACGAAGGGGCGGCGCTGTCAACAAGAACCGATGACGGCCATGCGCCCGCAGCCAGTTCGCGAGTGGGGTCAGATGCCAGATCTCGCCCAAATGGATACCGAGTTTGAACAGGCAGTGCTCGTGCAGGGGTAAGGCTGCGCAACAACCCACATGGTTGACCGCTGGAAGAGCCTCGACCGCATAGTTGTCGGCTGCCAGAATGGCCAGACCGCTATCCGTAATCCATTGCAACAGGCGCTGGTCGCGACCATCTAGCGCCGTACACGTTCCGTGTAAGGCCTCCAGGGTCGGTTGCCCGGCCATTTCGACCAGGCTCTGAGCAAATCCGGTATGCAGCAACACCATGTCGCCTGCTTCGACCTCGACCCCATCGTGCTCGAGCACACGCATCAGCTGATCGTAGCCCACCGCGAGGTGCTGCCGGCCGAAGTGGGCGTGCAGATCGATCATCACCCCCCGGCCCTGAACACCATGGCTGGCCATGTTCTCGATCCCCAGCGCGCGGGCACCCGAAGTCGTCCTGGGCGCGCGGGTCGTGGGGACCCCCGCATCCTCCGGATCGCTCGGACCAAAGATATGGAACCCCCCCTGATAGCCGTTGTAGTAGACCGGCTCGGGCAATCCGTCGCCATTGGCATCGAACATCTGGCCCGCATGCGCAAAGCTGTCCCACTGGGTCGAATACTGCAGGTACATGACCACCAGGTCATCGCTGATAACGTCGGTCTGGTTCGCGTCGTCATCCATCAGACGATAATTCATATTCGGACGATTATTTCGAATGGTCGGACGAATTACCGGTGGATGGCGTCTTGGATTTAGCAGGTTTCCACCTGGCAAATCCAAGGGCAAACTGAGGCAAAAGGTGAGACCCTCGCGAACCTCTGCAATACCCTCGCGTACCTTTTGGGGCGTGATCAAGTTCAGGCGGCCGAGTTGATCGTCAGGGCCGAAGTCTCCCCAGTTGGACCCCGGTGGGCGCTTTCGCCAACGCGTAGTCGCGGCAGGCTCTGCCGTGACGTCAGTTTCGGTGTGATCACGCGTCATGATTTCCCTCCGCCAAGATAAACCCGCCGAACCAAATCGCCGTCGCGCATGGCTTGCGCAGAATCTGCAGCAGCTACTCGCCCGGTTTCGATCAGATAAACAAAATTTGCGTGCCGCAGCGCTTTTTCGACCAGTTGTTCGACCAGCAGGATCGCGAGCCCGGCGGCACAAAGCTGTGCGGCGACCTCGAGAATGCGATCAATCACCAGTGGTGCAAGGCCACCAGAAGGCTCGTCAAGTATCAGCAACTGCGGATCGCCAATGACCCCTTGCGCGACCGCCAGAATCTGTTGCTGCCCGCCCGAGAGGCGCGAAGCGAGCTGGAGACGCCGCTCGGCCATTTCGGGAAACATCGCATAGATCCGATCGAGCTTGGTTCGATCGCCACGCGGAGCACGGGCGTATGTACCAATCAGCAGATTGTCCTCAACGGTCAGCGTCTGAAAGATCCGATGCCCTTCCAGCACCTGAACGATGCCCGCAAGAACGGTCTCTCGTGGTGCGACCCGACTTAGATCCTGGCCTGCAAAATGCACGGTCCCACCCCGCTTGGGTACCAGGCCGGAAATGGCATGAAGGATCGTGCTCTTTCCGGCGCCATTGCGCCCGAGCATGACGACGAATTCGCCTGCACGCACATCAAACGAAACCCCATGAACGACCTCTGCTTTGCCGTATGCGACCCGCAAATCGCGCACATCGAGCAAGATCTGTTCTGGTCGGCCGGCCTGGGGAGGGGATGCAAGGTTCATCATGCGCCCAGATAAACCCGGATAACTTCAGGGTCGTTGCGAACATCCTGCGGCCTGCCATGGCGAATCATTCGACCGACATCAAGCGTGGTCACCCGATCGCAGACTCGAAATACAAAATCCGTATGGTGCTCGACCAATAGCACCCCAATGCCAGCATCAGAGATCGTTCGAATGATGCCCCCCAGATGATCGATTTCGTCGTTCGACAAGCCTCCGGCGGGTTCGTCAAGCAGGATAAAACCAGGGCGCATGGCCAAGCCGCGGGCGATTTCCAGAAACCGCTGTTCAGCATGTTCAAGCAGGTTTGCGCGCCGCTCGATCGCATGGCTAAGTCCGACGCCATGCAAGAGTTCAGTGGCCTGATCCAGCAAGTCCCGGTCGGCGCGCGCTATTTGGGGCAAACCCAGAGCGGTCGCCAAAAATCCAGGTTCAACATGGGTCCATGCCCCCAGAACAACATTGTCCAGCACGCTGAGCGTGCCGAGCAGGCGCGGTTTTTGGAAGGTACGCGCGACACCCAGTTGGGCCCGCCGCCGCACCGACGCCTGCGCCAGTTCCTCTCCGCGCAACTGGATTGCACCCGAGGTCGGCTGGTAATAACCAGACAGCAGATTGAGCAGGGTCGTCTTGCCGCTGCCGTTGGGTCCAATGAGTCCATGGATCTCACCCGGGCGCAATTCGAGCGACACTTGATTGAGTGCGACGACGGCACCAAACTCCTTACTGACCACACTGGCGCTCAGCGATGCCGGAGCGACGATGGCATCACCGGGTTGGGCTTGCTGCATCATTTCAAGGCCTGGATCGAGGCAATCGCGCGGGCGAGTCGGGGCAGATCCGGTGCAACTGGAACGCTCACGGCACTGCGTGGACGCAAGCGCTGGGCGATCAATTCGAAGACTCGGCCGATACCCTCGGGCACCACGAGCACGACCAGCAATAACAACAATCCGTAGAAAAAGTTGCCGAGCTTCGCCAGCGGTGCCACCAGTTCCGGCAGCGCTGTCAGCACTGCCACCCCCAAAAATGGGCCAAGAATGCTGCCACGCCCGCCAATGATGATGCAGACGAAAAAGAACAGGCTCAGCTCAAAGTGAAAGGTGTCTGGGGTGATGTAGCTCTGTAGCGAACCAAACAAAGCGCCCCCAATGCCGGCGGTGACTCCACTGAAAACGAATGTGGTGAGCTTGGCTCGGAACACCGGCACGCCGACCGCCTGCGCGGTCACCGGATTGTCTCGAATGGCGATCAACCCCCGACCGTACATTTGTCGGGCGACATTCCAGGTCAGAACGCTCGCGACCACCGCCGCAATGACGGCAAGGTAATAAAAGCCTTCGGGAGTATCAAAAGGCGGCGGAAACCCCGGGACTGGCAATCCGACGCCCCCACCAGTCAGCCCGCCCTGCGCCAAGACAAACTCCCCGACGATCAGTGCAAATGCCATCGTCGCCATCGCGAAATAAAACCCTGGCAACCGCAGCGAGGGCAAGCCCAGCAGCAACCCGCACAAACCACATAAGGCCCCCGCCACAGCGACGGACGCGAACGCAGGCCAACCCCATTTCCCGCCCAAAATCGCGAAAGTGTATGCACCGATCGACAGCAATCCGACATGCCCAATCGAAAGCTGCCCTGTATAGCCGACCACCAAGTTGAGTCCTGCGATGAGGACCCAGTAACAGCAGATCAGGGCCGCAAGGTGAACCTGATACTGATCGTTCGACCAGAGCGGAAGACTGAGCGCAGCGACGGCACCCGGCACAATCCAAAGCAGACGGGTTTTAGTGTTCATTGACGTCGTCAGACCGGGCGTACGTTTTGAGCACCGAGCAAGCCCTCGGGCTTGACCAGGAGCACCACCATCAGCAGCCCGACCGCAATCGTCTGCTGATATTCGCCGCCGAAGAAATAACTGGCGAAGGTGTTCAGAAGGCCCAGCATCAGCCCACCGACCAAAGCGCCAACGTTGCTGCCGAGTCCTCCGACGGCCAGCGCAATGAAGCCATTGAGGGTCAGCGTCAGGCCGAGAGCGAAGTATGCAAAAGTCAGCTGCCCAGCCGCGAAACCGGCTAGGCCCCCGAGGCTACCGGCAATCACGTAAGAGGCCACCCGAATTCGGTCTGTTGAAACCCCCCGCGCGCGCGCGGCAAAGGCATCTTCGGACATCGCTAGAAAGAGTTTTCCGTACATGGTGCGACGATAGAAAAACTCGAGGCCGATCGCCATGAGGGCGGCCAACCCAATCGGAAGCCAGAATTTCTGATCCGCGATCCCCGCCGAAAAATCTTGCGTAATGAGACGCGGAAACGGTTTGGGCTCTGTCCCCCACCACAGCCCGACGGCCTGTTGCACCATCGTGGCCAGTGCGAGCGTGCTAAGCAACCAGAGATGTTCGTCGCTGCGCGCAAGAACGCGCCGGATTGCGATCAGATCCGTTAACCAGCCGAACAATCCACCCACGACGATCGCCGCGATCAAGCCCAACCACCAGGGCTGGCCCAAAGCGCTGATGGCATACGCGCCGAAGACACCCCCGAGCATGGCGATATGCCCGGTGGTGACCGACAGAACCTTTGAGGTCGAATACATGACGTTGTAGGACAAAGCGGTGGCGGCAAACAAGGCGCCAATCGCCAGTCCAGAGACAATCACCATCAGCATGCAAGCCGTCCCAGTGCAGAATTCAGGCGGAAATGGTGGGCTGCGAGGGGCGTCGCCCACTCACAGCACGAACCATCAGCGCGGCGCCAACTTGAAGGTGCCGTCCTTGAACGAATTCGCGACGTTGATCGCCATGTTGCTGTCGGGGAACCCATTGCGCTGCGTCGCCGACCAGTTGTAGGTCGCATAGACGCCGCGGAATTCACCCGTGTTTTCCAGCACCTTCTGGATCGCCGCAGGGTCGGTCCCGTTGGCGCCCTTGATGGCATGTTCGATAATTTTTACGGTGTCGTAGCCCATTGCGACCCACCAGAAGAGAATGTCGATCTCCCCGCCAGCGGCCAGCTTGGGACGAACCTTGTCGACCAGGGCCTGGGTATTCGCGGGTAGTTTGCCGTCCGAACCATAGGTCGTGCTCGCATACCCAGAGGCAAAGGTTTGTTCCCAATACTCCGGTTTATTGAGCAACTTGCGGATCTGCGGCGCCATGACCGCTGGGTGACCCACGACCGGTACGTTCCAACCCATGTCACCCCGTGCATTGAGCAGGCGACCGAGCAAGCCCGTCGCGGCAGACCATGGCATCAACACATCCGCACCCGCAGCGCGCGCTTTGGCAAGTTCATCACTCAGATCGGTCTTGTTCGGATCTAGTAGCACGGTGTAAACCGGTTTAACGCCCGCCGCTTCGAGAAGTTCCTGAGCGGTTTTCGCGCTCGACGTGCCATACCCGGTCGTATCACCAATCACTGCGACCTTCGATTTTTTCAGGACCTTCAATGCGTAGTCATTGCCCGTGGAGATCCACTGCTTGTTCGTATTGATGACCCGAAACGCCCGGGGATACTTCACCGGATCGATCAACTCATCCAGCGCGCCAATGATCAGATTCGGCACACCGGCACGGGCAATGATCGGCGTCGTCGCCAAACCTTCGCCGGAATTCACCGGACCGATGATGAAGTGAACCTTCTCGCTAAACGCTAACTGCTGCGCGAGATTGACAGCCTTGGTCGGATCGCCGCTCGTATCGCGGGTCAGCAATTCAATTTTTCGACCACCAATGCCACCAGCAGCATTGATTTCATCCACCGCGAGTTGCACTCCCTGGTTCTCGGCAATGGCGGCCGACGACAACGGCCCCGTCAACGAGGAAAGCCAACCGACCTTGATCGTGTTCTGCGCCAAGGCAACGCCGCTGGCGCAAGTCAGAGCCAAGCCCGCAAGCACACCAGCTAAAAGTTTTGATGGTCGAAACATTTTGTCTCCTTGATATTCTTAAAGGCGTATTTTTGAGGTTTTAGCCAGAACTATTGGTCTGATGGACGGTACCTGTCAATCGGACAAACCCTGATATCCAAGCTGTCTGGTTCGGTGCGAGTCTCTCGTATTGACAGATTTGACCGATCAAATTCACCGTTTAGGCGAGACCGAATCAAAAAGAGTTGCAGCCTGGAGACTCAACATGAACATCACGACGCCCCCTGCGGTTTTTGATCCGGCCAACCGGCCAGCGCATCTCGCTTCACACTATTTGAACGTTGCAGAAATGCCCTGGGAAAACTCACCCTTCCCGGGCATCCAGTTCAAGACGCTGTACGCCAATACCGAATCCGGGATGTCTACGCTGCTGGTCAAGATGGAACCTGGCGCGGTGATCCCGCTCCATGAACACACGGCAGTCGAACAGACTTACGTGCTTGAAGGAAGCCTGGAGGACGACGAGGGGCAGTGTTACGCCGGCGGTTTCGTCTGGCGCCCGGGCGGCAACATTCATGAAGCCGTTTCACCCCATGGCGCGTTGGTCCTCTCAATCTTTATGAAGCCCAACAGTTTTCTCTCGGGCGCCAAGTTCTTTACGGAACTCTAAAAAGTAAACCGCCTCATGCTTCGTTTTAATCCCAATCTACGCTGGCTCTTCACAGAATTCCCGATGCTCGATCGCTACGAGGCGGCCGCAAAAGCGGGGTTCCGTGGAGTTGAGGTCGCCTTCCCTTACGCCTACCCAGCCCGCGAAATCGCCGGCCGCTTGCGTGACAACGATCTGACGCTAGTGCAGATCCTGAGCCCCTTCGACTGGGACGGCGGGGAACGGGGAATTGCCGCCCTACCCGAGCGTATCGACGATTTTCGGACCAGCATCGATACTGCAGTCGACTACGCGCTTCAGGTCGGTAAACCCATGATCCATGTCATGACCGGGAATGTTCCAGCGGGCATGAATTGGGATCTTTGCTGGACCACGTTTTTGGAAAATCTCGACTGGGCCGCGCCTCGCCTTGCCCGTGAGGGCCTCACGCTCATTCTCGAGCCCTGCTGTCGCGCACGATTCCCCGATTACCTCTATTCGAGGTTGGATCAGGGCATGAGGGCAATCCAATCACTCTCTCATCAAAATATTAAACTTTGTTACGACACATACCATGTCCAGTCGGAAGAAGGTGCGCTGACGGGCCACCTTGAAGCCGTGTTCTCGGAGCTTGGCCATATTCAGATCGGAAACCTCCCGGGACGTCACGAGCCCGGCACGGGTGAGATTCATTTCCCCTATCTTTTTGAGCGCCTCGAATCACTGGGCTGGCAGGGTTGGATCGGCTGCGAGTACACCCCTTCGGCACACACGCTAGACACCCTGGGCTGGGGCGCTGGGTACGGGATTCAGGGCCGCCGCTAATGCTGTCCCTCGCCGAGAACAGGTTCTTGACCCAGACGAGTCTTGGGTCCCCGATGGGCCAGTATTTCCGTCAATTCATGCAACCGATCGCATTGTCGCGCGAGCTTCCGCAACCCGACTGCCCTCCCATCCGCCTGAAGATTCTGGGCGAATCCCTGCTCGCGTTCCGAGACTCAATGGGACGAGTGGGCCTGGTCGAGCCCACCTGCCCGCACCGCGGCGCCGACCTCTTTTATGGGCGTAATGAGCAATGCGGGCTCCGTTGCGTCTATCACGGCTGGAAGTTCGACATCCACGGGAAGGCGGTCGACCTGCCTAACGTCCCACCTGGATCGGCTTATCACGACACCATGCGAATCCGCGCTTACCCGACTGTGGAATTTGGCGAAGTGGTTTGGGCCTATCTGGGACCGCAACTGCAGGCTGAAGGCCACATGCCCACGGTCCCGCAGCTCGAATTCGGGCTCGTACCCCAGAACCACCGCTACGTGACCAAACGACTGCAGCAATGCAACTGGGCGCAGTCGATCGAGGGCGCTCTGGACACCGCCCATTTTTCGTTCTTGCACATGCCCGCACCCAGTGTCGCGAACAATGAGAATCCGGATGCCCCTGCCGACGAGCGCCGATTACGCTGGATCCGCGAGGATCCGATGCCACGTTTCTCGATCGTTGAACACGACGTCGGTTTTGTCATCGGGGCGGCTCGTCGTGCCGACGAGAACGATCTGTATTGGAGAATCACCCAATTCATGCTGCCCGCCCATAGCAGCACGCCATCGACGCTGCCCGGCGAAAATCACTATGGCTATACGTGGGTTCCGATCGATGACGAATCGTGCTGGATCTACACTTATGCGTGGAATCCGGAGCGACCGCTCACTTTGCAGGAGCGCGAAAAATTGGAACGCGGGCATGGCGTCGTGGGAGAGGTCGGACCAGACTTCGTCCCCATCCGGAATCGGGCCAACCACTACCTGCTCGATCGCCGCGAGCAACGTGAACATTCCTTTACCGGGGTGCGCGGCATCGCCGAGCAGGATGCAATGGTGCAGGACAGTCAGGGTCTGATTGCGGACCGAACCCGCGAACATCTGACGGCCACAGACGCCGCGATTGTGCGTTTTCGGCGCGCAGTCATCAGCGGCGCACGGGCACTCCAGACTGGTCAACCCCCAGAGGCAGCGAACAAACCCGAAGCGTACCGGTTACGTTCGGGCAGTTGGATCGCAGCCGACGGCGTTCCGTTCGAGGCGGTGATGCAGGAGCGCTTCGGCGACCCGGTCGGTAAGGTCGATATGTCGTCTGCGCGACCAGAACCGTTCCATTAAATACTTCAAAACCCGAGAAAATCTGCCGTGATGCAATTCGCCCTATCCCCACAGAACCTGCGTACGACCCCGCGCCTTGCCCGGACCGCATTCGGTGCGATCGCCGCGCTTGCGCTGGCCCTGACGCTTGCACCGAACACGGCATCAGCACAGTCGTACCCCGACAAGACCGTCCGGGTGATCGTCCCCTACGCACCCGGTGGCACCACGGACGTGACCGCCCGCATCGTTGCCAAGTCACTAGGCGAACGTCTGGGGCACAACTTTGTGGTCGAAAACCGCCCTGGAGCGGGCGGATCGATTGGCCAGGATGTGGTCGCCAAGGCCGCAACCGATGGCTATACGCTTCTGTTCAGCGCAGCCGGTCCTCTCGTTGTGACCCCTCACACCTACGCGTCACTTCCCTACGACCCTAAGAGTTTCGAGACCGTTAAGCTGGTGGCGACTGCACCACTACTCCTCGTCGTCAATCCGAAGCTCAAGGCGAATTCGGCGCAGGAACTCATCGCGGAAGCCAAGGCTTCGGGCAAATTGACTTACGGCTCGTTTGGCAATGGCAGCGCGGCCCATCTTGCCGGGGAACTCTTTAAGGCCACAGTGAACGTCGATATTGTCCACGTCCCCTACAAAGGCAGCGCACCCGCGCTGACTGACTTGGTGGGCGGTCAGATCGACTTGATGTTCGACGTGCTCGGTTCCTCAATCCCTTTGGTAAAAGCCGGAAAACTTCGGGCCCTGGCCGTCACATCGCCCTCGCGAACGCCGGTGGCGCCTGACGTTCCAACCATGGCAGAGGCCGGTATCCGGGACTTTGAAGCCGGCACCTGGTTTGGCCTTCTTGCGCCATCTGGCACCAATAAGCAGGCGATCGCGACCCTGTCCAAAACGATGGATGCCGTACTCGCCCAGCCTGATGTGCGAGAGGCTCTGCAGGCTCAGGGTTCATTGGTCGCGGGAGGATCCCCAGAGGATTTCCGAAAGTTCTTCAACCTGGAATTTGAGCGCTGGGGCAAGGTTGTCCGCACCGCGCGTATCAAAGCTGAATAAGCGCGAAGCAGCATACGGCTTCACGATCCCCCCTTAAACATCGAGTTCGCAAATGAAAATTCACGGTCTCTCGCCCGCCACTTTGACCCCCTTTAATGAAGCATTCGAGATCGACTATGCCGCGCTGACCGAGCACATCCAACGCACGAGCAACGCGACTGGACTCTACGGAATTACGGTCAACGGCCATGCTGGCGAGGTACTGACCCTGAGTTCGGACGAACGCCAGAAGGTGATCGCTACCGCACGAACTGCGCTTCCGGCGCCGCTCAAACTCATTGCTGGCATCGAAAGTCACGCCACGGACGGGTTGGTGCGCGAGGGCCTACGTGCCAAGGAGGCCGGGGCAAACCTGCTACTCGTGATCCCACCATTCGACATTCGAACCTGGCGTCACCTCTCCCATGATGCAGATTCGGTCTACAAAGTGTTTGAGCGCCTGGACCGCGAGGTGGGTCTGCCGATGATTGTGTTCAGCTACCCAGAGGCATCCGGTAGCGCCTATTCGATGGAAGCCTTGCAGCGCATCGTGACGCTCGAGCATGTCGTGGCGATCAAGTGCTCGGCTGGGACGCCCGCAAAATACGCCGAGTTGTATGACGCCCTGCATGACAAAACGACCCTGCTCGTGGCCGTTGACACACCCTCAATGCTCGGGATGCTCATGCACCATGCCCCCGGTGCGCTCGTCGGGATCGCGGTTGTCGGCACCCAGCAGTGGTCTGACCTGGTCCATCACGCCACTGCAGGTGATGCCAACAAAGCGAAGCAGATTCACAACACGTTTGCAGTCCCGCTCATGCGTTCTATTTTTGAGTATCACACCCACCGCACGCCGACCTGCCCGTTTGGCGCGACCAAGGAGGCGCTGGTTCAACTGGGACAATTTCCTAGCTCGGTGGTGAGGGCGCCGGGCGTGCGGGTCAATAACGCCAAGCGCGCGGAGATCCGGGCAGCACTGATCGAAGCGGGGTTACTCAGCGCCAACGCAGCGCCCCTGAACCTGTCCGTCTAGACCAATCCTGACCGTTCCAAACCATGAATGTCATCGCCACGCAAGCTACTAAATCGCCTCCAAGTCCGACGCGACGCTTTGGCCTCGGCCTGGCTCTGAGTCTTCTGATTGGTGCCGGACTGAGTTCAGTCAGCCCGGTCAACGCCCAGACCTGGCCAGCCCGCCCGATCAAGCTGGTCGTCCCCTACGCGCCCGGTGGGCCGGTTGATGTCTGCGCCCGGATTCTGGCTGAGCGACTAACCGATGTACTCGGACAAAGCGTCCTGGTTGAAAACAAGGCCGGTGGCAATGCGGTGATTGGCACCATGGCTGTGGTTAACTCAGCCGCAGACGGCTACACATTTCTAGTCGCTGCGCCGGCACATACCGGAAATATGACGTTGCTCAAGAAGCCTCCCTACGATGCGGTCAAAGACTTCGCGCCCGTCTCACTGGTGATGCTGCAGCCGATGTTTGTCGTTGTTCATCCGTCTGTGCCCGCGACCAACATCGGCGAATTGATCACGCTTCTGAAGAACAATCCTGACAAATACAACTATGGCACCTCGGGTACTGCGGGTCCTCAGCACCTGATGGGCGAAATGTTCAAATCTGCGACGGGGACCAAAGTGACGCACGTCCCTTACAAGGGGGCGGCGCCTGCTTCAACTGCTCTGCTCTCGGGCGAAATGCAGATTTCGTTCTCAACACCGACGAATACATTTCCTTATGTGAAGGCCGGGAAACTTCGGGCACTTGCCGTCAGTACACCCAAGCGCTCGATCTTCGCGCCAGAACTACCAACGCTCGCCGAGCAGGGTCTCGCCGGATTCGAATTTTCCTCCTGGACCGCTGTTCTGGCTCCGACTGGCACGCCCAAGGAGACGATTCAAAAAATGTACGAAGCGCTACAGAAAGTCACTGCGGCAGCTGATATCCGGGAAAAATTCTTTCTCCAAGGGATGGAAGTAGTTGGGAGTTCACCGGAACAAACCGCCGATTTCATCCGCCAGGATGTGACCCGATCGGCCAAGATCATCCGCGAAAACAACATTACCGCGGACTGAACAGGACCACACCGTCCCCATGACGGCGACAGCGTCCCGACCACTGCCCACCGGTTTGGACCGATCGATCGACTACGACGTAATTGTTATCGGCGCCGGAGGAGCGGGGCTCGCTGCCGCTTGCGCCGCTGCCGAAGCCGGTGTGAAGGTTCTGGTCCTCGAGAAACTCCCCGCGCTGCTGGGTACGACCTCGTATTCGGTGGGTTCATTTGCAGCTGCGGCCACGCGGATGCAATCCGCGGCGGGTATTTCGGATCAGGCAGCGGATTTTGCAGAAGACATTGCTATCGCGACGCCGCAAACGCCCGACACCGAGGGGTTACGGGACATGCTCGCTCAAGAGTCCGGAGCAACGCTTGACTGGCTTGAGCGCCTAGGCGTTGTTTTTGTCGGGCCATACCCCGAACCACCCAACCGGGTACCCCGCATGCACAATGCCGTGCCGGCGGGCCACGTGTACCTTCAGGTACTTGCCGCACAAGCGAGGCGGCTAGGCGTCGAAGTGCGGTTTGGCGCCTCCGTCAGCGAGTTGATCA
>RFPW01000150.1 GCA_009925965.1 Betaproteobacteria bacterium | reverse complement strand
AGGGCCTTGAGCACTGGCAATCGCAAGCGGGGCGCCCCGTGATCTTGTTAGCTCCCCACTTCCTGGGCCTTGACGCCGGGGGACTGCGGATCCAACTCGAGACCCAATTTGTCTCGATGTACGCCAAACAAAAAAACCCTGTTCTCGACGAAGCCATGCGAGCGGGTCGTAGCCGCTTCAATAACCCGCTTCTCTTGTCGCGCCAAGAAGGCTTGCGCCCGGCACTGCGTGCGCTCCGAGCGGGCATCCCGTTTTATTTGCTACCGGATATGGACCTGGGGCCGCGCGACGCGGTATTCGTGCCATTTTTTGGAATCCCCGCCGCCACCGTCACCACCGTCGCGCGACTGGCAAGACTCACCGGTGCGGTTGTGGTCCCCGTCGTCACCAGCCTGCATGAGGAGGGCTACGTCACCCGATTTGACCCGCCCTGGAACGATTTTCCGGGCGAGGATGACACCCAGGCTGCAACCAGGATGAACGCGTACATTGAGGCGCAGGTGCGGCAAATCCCCGCGCAATACCTTTGGTCCCACAAACGGTTCAAGACCCAGCCCCCAGAGGCGACCCCGGTTTATGTCGATTTGTGAGGATAATGGCGCATGGGCTTGCGATTTTCCAAAATGCACGGTGCCGGCAATGATTTTGTCGTCATCGATGCGTTGCGCCAAGCGTTCGAGCCCACGCCAGCCCTCTGCCGGTGGCTAGCCGACCGCCGCTTCGGGATTGGTTGCGACCAGATATTGATCGTTGGGGCCCCGACCCAGCCCGATGCCGACTTTCGCTACCGTATTTTTAATGCCGATGGAGGCGAAGTAGAGCAATGCGGCAATGGCGCCCGTTGCTTTGCCCGTTTTGTTCATGATCAGGGGCTGACGAATTCGACCCGGCTGCGCGTCGAGACCCTCAGTGGCCTGATCACCCTGAGCCTCGACGCCGATGGCAGGGTTCGGGTCGATATGGGAGCACCCCGACTCCAGCCCAACGAGATCCCATTCGACACGATCGGGCTGAGCGCGCGCCACCAAGGCGAGGCGCTTCTATGGGACCTGCCTTTGGGAGAGGGGCGTAGGCGTGAGGTGGTCGTGGTGTCGATGGGCAATCCGCATGCGGTGCAGTGCATCGCCGATGTCGATCAGGCACCGGTCACGGTGGAGGGCGCCGAAATAGAACGCCATCTGCGGTTTCCCCAACGCGTCAACGCCGGATTCCTGCAAGTCCTCGATTTCCATCACGCCAAACTTCGGGTCTGGGAGCGCGGCGTGGGCGAGACCCTCGCCTGCGGCACCGGCGCTTGCGCCGCCGCCGTCGCGGGGATTCAAATGGGACGACTCCAGAGCCCCGTTGAAATCATCACACTGGGCGGTGTGTTAAGAATTGAATGGCATGGGGCCGCAGGGGACTCGATTGCGCCGGTTTATCTGACCGGGCCGGCGCAGACCGTTTTTGCGGGGGAAATCGAGCTTCCCACAGCCGACAATCCCCTAGTCGAAACTTCCTCGGCCGACACTCCCTGGACCCCACACCCTTCAACTTAGCGCCCTACCCAGTGCCGCTCTGGAATCCCCATGCCACCTGAGAATCCACCGATCAATCCAGACCCCCCCACTGCAACCCATCCAGGCAGCACCAGCGCCCCTGAGATCAACGCAAACGGGACGCCAGATGCGGACGCGGTCGCCCGCTTTCTGATGGAGCATCCCAGTTTTCTGGAAGACCACCCGGAACTACTGAGTTCGATGCAACTCAGTCATCAGAGCGGCGCGCGGACGGTTTCGCTGATGGAGCGTCAAGTCGATGTGCTGCGCCAGCGTTATAAGGCCCTTGAATTGCGCTTGGCCGATCTGCTGCGCCACGGGGAAGAGAACGACGCCATCACGAGTCGACTGCATCAGTGGACCCGACCGCTACTGCTGGTGCGTGACCCGGCCGAGTTACCCGACCGTATTACCCAGGGCTTGCACGAGCGATTTGCGGTCCCCCAGGTGGCCCTGCGGCTCTGGGGCGTTGGTGCACTCGGAGCGACTGGAGCGACTGGAGCGACCGGAGCGACTGGAGCAACCACCCCAAACGTATCAACCCACGACTGGGCTGAACCGGTCGATGCATCGATTCAAGCGTGGGCCGATGCAAATCGGACGCCGCACTGCGGACCCCGTACCGATCAGGGCGCGGCCGCCTGGTTCGAGGATCGCGGCGCTTCGACGCGTTCGATGGCGATGATGTCCCTGCGGGTCGGTGCAAGCGCGCACGCGTTTGGGCTGTTGGTGTTGGGCTCGGCCGACGTAAACCGGTTCGATCCGGCGATGGGTACGGCATTTCTGGAGCGAATTGCGGAAATTGCCAGTGCCTCGCTGTCACGGCTCGTCTTGGCGCCGCACTAAGCCAAACTGCAACCCACCCGTTACCAACGCTCGCCACCCGATCCGATCCGGTGAAACCCATTGAAGCCTGGCTCGAGCACCTACGTGTCGAGCGCGCTTACAGTGCCCGGACCCTTGCTGCCTATGGTCGCGAGATTTCCGTGCTGGCCAATCCGCAAAGCCCGCCGGAGGCGCTCGCCCATATCGGCGAAGCCACTCTGCGGCGCTCGATAGCGCAAGCCATTCGCGACGGACTTTCGCCACGCTCGGTCGCACGCCGCCTATCGGCATGGCGCGGTTTTTTCGATTGGTTTGCGCGGCGCGCCATGGCGGTCCGCCCGCCAATCCGGCCCGACCGATCCGTGCCCCCCGCGCTGGCCAGCGTTTACCGAAAGCGCTCTCGCCCGATGCCACCGCGGGACTGCTTGATCAGTCGCCGGACGACGCCAGCCCCGAATTTCTGTCGGTGCGCGACCACGCGATCGCCGAATTGTTCTACTCCTGCGGGCTGCGCCTGACCGAGTTGGTTACGCTGGACTGCGCCTGGAGCGAGCGCGACGGCCGCCGCTCCAAAGCCTGGATTGATCTGCCAGAGCGCGAAGCCACCGTCTTGGGAAAAGGCAATAAGACCCGCCTGGTGCCGATCGGCGCAACCGCCGCGCAGGCCCTGCTTCACTGGCTCCAAGTCCGCGCTCAATTTGTCGTGACGCACCCACAGGCCGACCCCGACGCCTTGTTTCTGTCCACCCGGGGGACCCGTCTGGCGCCCCGGTCCGTTCAATCGCGCATCGAAACACTGGGCCGATTGCGTGGCGCCCCAGTTCGCCTGCACCCCCATGTCCTGCGCCATTCCTTTGCCAGCCACCTGCTGCAATCGAGCGCCGATTTGCGCGGCGTCCAGGAGTTGCTGGGGCATGCCAATATCTCGACTACCCAGATCTACACGTCGCTGGACTTTCAGCGCCTCGCCGCGGTCTACGATGCAGCGCACCCCCGCGCGCGCAGGCGTGACGGCACCGCGTGAACCGCCGCAGTCCCCCGGGCCACAAAGCCCCCAGAAAGCCATCCGCTGACGGGCGCCCGCCCCGGAGCAGCCGACGAGCGGACGCAAGTCCGCGAGCGAGCTTGCGGCCCGGCCTGGCTGAATCTCAGGTGATCGTGCGCGACGGCAAAGAGCGTTCGCTCGAACGACGCCACCCCTGGCTCTACGCCGGGGCCATCGAGCATGTCATCGGCGACCCGGTCAGTGGCGCCACCGTCGCGCTCATCGACGCCCGGGGGGGCTTTCTCGCCTGGGCAGCCTGGAGCCCACAATCCATGATCCGCGCTCGCGTCTGGTCGTTCGACATCGGAGATCGAATCGACCCCTCATGGTTTGCGGCCCGCGTGGCCCGGGCCGTCGAGCGCCGAGGTCATCTCGCCGGCCGCACAAATGCCGTGCGGCTGGTCTTTGGTGAAGCCGACGGCCTGCCAGGACTTGTCGTCGACCGCTATGACGCCCAACTCGTCATCCAGTGCCTCGCGGCCGGCGTGGCTGCGCATCGAGATACGCTGGTCGGTGCCCTCGTCGCGGCGACGGGTTGCGTGGACGTGTACGAACGGTCCGACGCGGCCGTTCGGGCCCGCGAGGGCCTTGAATCGATCACAGGGGTGTTGGGTGGGCTCACGCCCAGCGCGCCCATTGAGGTCGAGGAAGACGGCATCCGCTATGGCGTCGACATTGTGTCCGGCCACAAGACGGGCTTTTACATCGACCAGCGCGATAACCGGCGCGCGGTTCGCGAGGAGATCGAACGCCTTCGCGCCCATCGGATGGGCGAACCCGTCGAGATGCTCAATACTTTTTCGTACACGGGTGGGTTTTCGCTCGCCGCATTAGCGGGCGGTGCGGCGACGGCTCTGAACGTCGACTCTTCGGCCGAGGCGTTAGCGATGGCTGGACTCAATGCGCAACGCAACGGCTTTGGCCCAGACCAGTTGCTGGTCGAGCAATCCGACGTCTTTGGATGGCTCACGCAAGCCGCTCAAGCGCAGCGTCGTTTTGATCTCATCGTGCTCGATCCGCCCAAGTTTGCGCCGTCTGCAGCCCATGTCGAGCGTGCCGCACGAGCTTATAAGGAAATCAATCGCAAGGCGCTGGGCTTACTGCGACCGGGCGGCGCGTTGTTTACCTTCTCCTGTTCCGGGGCAATTGACGTGGACTTGTTTCAAAAGATCGTCGCGGGTGCCGTGATCGATGCCAAAATCGAAGTCAGTCTGATCCGACGACTGGGCGCCGGCGACGATCATCCGATGGCAATGACACATCCTGAGGGGGAATACCTTAAAGGCCTGCTACTGCGTCGCACCTGAGCCCAGCCTGCGTTACACTGCCGCCCCGACCAGAGCCGATCCCAGGAGCCCCGCGATGGCCGCTGTCCCCGATCTGATCCCCGTCACCATCCTCACCGGTTTTCTTGGTGCCGGCAAGACGACGCTGCTGAACCGGATTCTTCACGAACAGCACGGCCACAAAATTGCCGTCATCGAAAACGAATTCGGTGAGGAAGGCATCGACAACGAACTGCTGGTGCAGGAGCGCGAAGAGCGCATCGTTGAAATGAACAACGGCTGTATCTGTTGTACCGTCCGTGGCGATCTCGTGCGGATTTTGGGCGATCTAGCCGCCCGGCGGCGGAGCCGTCAAATTCAGTTCGAGCGCGTGATCATTGAGACCACCGGCCTGGCGGATCCGTCTCCCGTGGCACAGACTTTTTTTATCGACGATTCGATTGCCGAACGGTTTTTGCTGGATGGGGTCCTGACGGTGGTTGACGCCGTCCATGGGTCGCAACAGCTCGATGACAATCGCGAAGCGGTCGAGCAGGTTGCCTTTTCAGACCGAATCCTTCTGTCAAAAACCGACCTGACGACCCCTGAGAAAACCGCTGCCCTGCGCGCCCGACTGGCCGCAATTAACCCCCGTGCCCCGATCCGCGAGGTCCATTTTGGCGAAACGCCGATCGCCGATCTGCTCGACATCCGCGGGTTCAACCTGAATGCTGTCCTCGAATTCTCTCCCGATTTTCTGGATCAAGACGACCATGTCCATGACGATTCGGTCGGGTCGTTTGTCTTTCGGTCCGAGCGGGCATTTGACGTCCAGCGCCTCGAAGAATTCTTAGGGGGTTTAGTCCAAGTTTACGGTCAGGATATGTTGCGGTATAAAGGCGTCCTTTTTGTCAAGAGTTCCGATCGACGTTTGGTTTTTCAAGGCGTCCACCAGATGATGGGGGCAGATTACGGAAAGCGATGGCAACCGGGCGAGAAACCTGCAAGCAAGATGGTCTTCATCGGTCGCAATCTTCCGCGTGAGACGTTCTTGCA
>RFPW01000149.1 GCA_009925965.1 Betaproteobacteria bacterium | reverse complement strand
CTCATCGATTGCCCCCCGACGATTGACTTCACCCAGTCGATGATGAAGGGCTTCAATAAGTAGGGCGCGACGCTTTGGGTTATCAAGCAAATCGTCCTGCAGATAGGGATTCCGCTGCACGACCCAGATGTCGCCCAGCACCTCGTACAACATGCGCGCAGATCGGCCCGTTCTGCGTTCAGAACGGAGTTCGTCAACGATCTGCCAGCCCTCTTCGCCGAGCAAACGCAAGCCAATCTCGCGATCAGAGAAGGAGGTGTAGTTGTAAGGGATCTCGCGCAAGCGCCGGTCCGACATCATGCGAAGCACATCGGTGTCCGATTCGGTCAAGGGCAACGCGGAAACTAGGGCAGCTACTGGGACCATGGGAGCATTCATATCATTCAATTCTAGCTGATCGGTTTTGGTGGTCCGTGTCAAACCCTTTTGGGATCAGGCCTTTGCGATGGGTCGATCGGCGTAAAATCGACTGACTATGATTCCATCCGACGATTCGCCGCAGGCCTCTCCCGCGCTGACCCCGACCGACTACCTCAAGCGCATTCTGACGGCGAGGGTCTACGAAGTCGCGCAAGAAACCCCACTCGACGAAGCTCACCAGTTGTCGGCACGCCTCGGTGTGCGGGTTCTGCTGAAGCGGGAAGACTTGCAGCCGGTTTTTTCCTTTAAGTTGCGCGGTGCATACAACTGCATGGCACAACTGGACCCCGTTGCCCGCGGGCGCGGCGTGATCGCAGCATCGGCAGGCAATCACGCCCAAGGCGTCGCACTGGCGGCACAGCGACTGGGTTGCCGGGCAGTGATCGTGATGCCGGTCACGACACCGCAAGTCAAAATCGATGCAGTTTGGCGTCGTGGTGCCGAAGTGGTTTTGCAGGGCGACTCCTACAGCGAAGCCTATGAACATGCACTCGCGCTGCAGTCCGCTCAACAACTGACCTTTGTGCACCCCTTCGACGATCCTGATGTCATCGCGGGTCAGGGCACCATCGGGATGGAGTTATTGCGCCAGAACACTGGTCGCCTGGACGCCATCTTCATTGCCATCGGCGGCGGCGGACTGGCCGCTGGTATCGCGACCTACGTCAAACAGCTGCGGCCCGAGGTTCGGATTATTGGCGTCCAGACGATGGATTCCAATGCGATGGCGCAGTCCATTGCCGCAGGCAAAATCGTCGAACTGGCTGAGGTGGGGCTATTTTCGGACGGCACGGCGGTCAAGCGGGTTGGCACCGAAACCCTGCGCCTGTGCAGCGCCTATGTCGACGAGATCATCCTGGTCGACACCGACGCGATCTGCGCGGCGATCAAAGACGTGTTTCAAGAGACCCGCTCGATCCTTGAGCCCGCAGGCGCGCTGGCCGTCGCGGGCCTCAAGGCCTGGGTCGAACGTGAGCGCGCCGCCCACAATCCGGCCCTAGGGACAGCGGCCTCGGGCGCGGTGTTGATCGCGATTGCCTGTGGCGCCAACATGAATTTCGATCGACTCCGATTTGTGTCCGAGCGGGCCGAAATCGGCGAGCATCGCGAGGCGGTGTTTGCGGTCACCATCCCGGAGGAGCGCGGCAGTTTTCGACGTTTTTGTGCCGCGGTGGGGGCACATCCAATTACCGAATTCAACTACCGAATCGCCGACGCCCGTTTCGCTCACGTGTTTATCGGCGTGTCCGTCGCCGATCAGGGTGAGGCCCGCGCCATT
Organism: Betaproteobacteria bacterium; assembly: GCA_009925965.1. Taxonomy (GTDB): domain Bacteria; phylum Pseudomonadota; class Gammaproteobacteria; order Burkholderiales; family Burkholderiaceae_E; genus RFPW01. The sequence continues at coordinate 4,030 of RFPW01000149.1, read as the reverse complement.
GCCGAGACCTTCGAGCGACAGGGCTTTGCGACGATTGATCTGAGCAATGACGAGCTCGCAAAGCTCCACTTACGCCACCTGGTCGGCGGCCGATCGTCGCTCGCAAACGACGAATTGCTCTATCGATTTGAATTTCCAGAGCGCCCCGGCGCCCTGATGCGATTCCTGGACGCGATGAACCCGGCATGGAACATTTCACTATTCCATTATCGAAATCATGGCGCTGACCCCGGTCGGGTGCTGGTTGGACTCCAGGTGCCGGATGGGGACAAGGCCGAGTTCGAGGCCTTTCTGCACGCTATGGGTTATCCCTACACGGATGAAAGTGACCACCCAGCCTATCGCCTCTTCCTAGCATGACGCGCTAAACTCTGAGCCTGCCACATTTAGGCTTGCCACTCGGACCCGATCCCAGCACCTGCCGTATGGCTTTACTCACGCTCGGACTGAATCACGTGACCGCTCCGGTCGCCTTGCGCGAACGGGTCGCGTTCCCGGTTGACCATCTGGGCGACGCGCTGAACGATCTGCGCCGCCAACACCCCGGATTGGTCTCTGAGAGCGCCATCCTTTCAACCTGCAATCGGACCGAAGTCTACGCCGCGACCGAACGCCCGGATCAAGCTCAGGCTGCGATCCAGGACTGGATCGCCAACCATCGCCGGGTCGCCGCAGGTGAACTCAATGAACACCTCTATGCGCTGCCTGGTGAGGGCGCGGTGCGACATGCGTTTCGGGTCGCGAGCGGACTCGACTCGATGGTGCTGGGTGAACCCCAAATCCTCGGTCAGATGAAGGACGCAGCCCGCTGCGCCCAGGAAGCCCAGTCCCTGGGTACCAATCTGCACCAGCTCTTCCAGCGCGCGTTCGCGGTTGCGAAGGAAGTGCGAACTCAGACTGAACTGGGCGCCCATTCGGTTTCGCTCGCCGCCGCGGCCGTCCGGCTGGCCCAGCGCCTGTTTGAAGACATGGGCCAGACCCACATCCTGTTCGTGGGCGCAGGCGAAATGATCGAACTCGCCGCCACCCACTTTGCGGCGCAGCGCCCCAAATCGATTACCGTCGCCAACCGCACCGTTGAGCGGGCAAAGGCATTGGCCGAGCGTTTCGCAGGGCAGGCTGGCCAGGTCTCGACCATGCCACTGGCCGACTTGCCGGGTGCACTCGACCGCTTCGATATCGTGATCTCCTGCACCGCAAGTTCGCTGCCGATCATTGGTCTGGGCATGGTCGAGCGTGCGAGTAAGGCGCGTCGCCGGCGTCCGATTTTTATGGTGGATTTGGCGGTGCCGCGTGACATCGAGCCCGAAGTCAACCGCCTTGATGATGTCTACCTTTACACGGTCGACGATCTCGGCCGCGTTGTGCAGACGGGGATGGAAAGTCGCCGATCGGCCGTGGCCCAGGCTGAGGCCATTATCGAAAGCCGTGTAGAGACCTTCATGAAATGGCTGAGCGCGCGGCGAGCCGTTCCTGCCATCCGCCATTTGCACGAACGCGCGGGCTCGTTGCGCGATGCCGAACTCGAGCGCGCCCGCAAGATGCTTGCGCGCGGAGACGCCCCCGACGCGGTCCTCGAGGCCCTGGCCAATGCGCTGACCGCGAAATTCATGCACGGGCCGGTGACACTGCTGCAGCAACCCGACGCCCAACCGCCGAGCGATATGGAGGGTTGGGTCGAGCGCCTCTTGCCCGGCGGGCGATAGTGCGCCTGCTGGTCGCCAACATTCCGTGAAGCCCTCCATGCGAGACCGGCTCGACCGGCTCGAGGCCCGCTTGGTCGAGATTGATGCGTCCCTCTCGGCGGAGGACGCAACCCACGATCTGGATGCATACCGACGTTTGATGCGCGAGCATGCCGAACTCGGCGAAGTGGTCACGCAATGGAAGGCGTGGCGGGCTGCCGAGGCCGATCTCCAGACGGGAAAGTCGATGCGTGACGCGGGTGGTGTCGACCCCGAGATGAGGGCCTTCGCTGAAGAAGAGGTGTCGAGCGCCACGCAACGGTTGAGCGAGTGCGAGACTCGCCTCGAGCGCTTATTGCTGCCGCGCGACCCCGACGATCACCGCAGCGCCTTTATCGAAATCCGTGCGGGCACTGGCGGCGATGAGAGCGCTCTGTTTGCGGCCGATTTGTTGAGGATGTACCTGCGCTATGCCGAGCGGTGCGGGTGGCGCACGGAAATCGTCTCGGGTTCACCCTCAGACCTTGGTGGCTGGCGCGAGGTGATCGTTCGGGTCGATGGCAGCGAAAATGCGGCAGCAAATGGGGCTATGCGCGAGGCCTCACATGGCGGCGGCGTCTACGGAGGTCTGAAATTTGAAAGCGGTGGCCATCGGGTTCAGCGGGTGCCCGAGACCGAAACGCAGGGCCGAATCCACACGTCGGCCTGTACCGTGGCCATTCTGCCGGTACCCGATGAGCGGGAAGAGATTTCGATTGCCTCAGAAGATCTCCGAATCGATACGTTTCGCGCATCGGGCGCAGGCGGTCAGCACATCAACAAAACCGATAGCGCGGTCCGCATCACGCACCTACCCACCGGCCTGGTCGTCGAATGTCAGGATGACCGCTCGCAGCACCGCAATAAAGACCGAGCAATGCAGGTGTTGGCTGCGCGACTGCGGGATCGCGAGCGACGCGAGCGCGAAGCGCGAGAGGCCGCGACGAGACGCAGCCTCATCGGATCGGGCGATCGCAGTGAAAGAATCAGAACCTATAACTTTCCGCAGGGCAGAATCACCGACCATCGAATCAACCTGACCCTGCACCGACTCGCAGCGGTCATGGAGGGCGACCTCGAGGAAATCAGTACGGCCCTAGCCAATGAATATCAGGCCGAGCAACTGGCAGCACTCGCGGACGAGGTTTGATGGCCGAAAAATTGATGGCCGAAAAGCCAATGCCGCGGACGACCGTTCTGGCTGCACTCCAATGCGCGCAGGAGCAACTGGGTATTGACCGAACCGACGCCCAGGTTCTTCTAAGTCATGTACTCGGGCGTAATCGCACCTGGCTGATCGCTCACGGTGATGACGCATTGCCCGAGTCGGGCAGCGCTCATTTCGGCCGCCTGATCAGGCGCCGGAAGGCAGGAGAACCCGTTGCCTATCTGATCGGGCGACGCGAGTTTTTTGGTCATTCACTGTCGGTGGGCCCGAGCGTTTTGATTCCGCGCCCCGAGACCGAGTTGTTGGTCCAGCAGACGCTCGAGGGATTGCCCAGCGGTGCTCAGGTTCTTGAACTCGCGACCGGCTCAGGCGCTGTCGCCATCTCAATTGCGCTCGCTCGGCCGGATGTCTTTGTTCTGGCGACTGACTTGTCAAACACCGCACTGGCCGTTGCACGCGGGAATGCCCAGCGGCTCGGAGCGAAGGTGACCTTTGCAGCGGGCGACTGGTATGGCGCGCTAGACGCGATCGAATTTGACCGCATTGTTGTTAATCCCCCGTACATTGCGACGCAAGATCCCCATCTGCAACAAGGTGACCTGCGGTTCGAGCCCCCCACCGCTCTGGCCAGTGGCGCTGATGGACTCGAGGCCATTCGGGTGATTATCGACGGCGCGCCGTCCCGTTTAGTGCCAGGCGGTTGTCTGCTGATCGAACACGGCTACAACCAGGGTGATGCCGTCCGAACCCTTCTTGAAGCCCAAGGGCTGCAGCACGTCTGCAGCTGGCAGGATCTTGCGGGCCACGACCGTGTCAGCACTGGGGTACGATAAACGACTGAGTTCGAATCCAAAACATCCTCAACACCCCAACGAGATCCCATGGACGCCAAGGAATTTATTCAAAAGACCGTCACGGACAACCCGGTTGTACTTTTTATGAAAGGGACCGCCCAATTCCCGCAATGCGGGTTCTCGGGCAAGGCCGTGCAAACGCTCAAAGGCGCAGGCGCAAAGAGCCTTGTCACGGTCAATGTGCTCGACGATGATGACGTACGTCAGGCCATCAAAGATTTCTCAAACTGGCCGACGATTCCCCAGCTTTATGTCAATGGCGAATTTATCGGGGGATCCGATAT
>RFPW01000148.1 GCA_009925965.1 Betaproteobacteria bacterium | reverse complement strand
CCTATTGGCTTGGCGATTACCGTTCGAACAGCCTGCAAAATCGCCTCCGAACGGGTCCCGACCAATACGTTCGTGCCTTGCGAGACGGTGATGGGGCGTTCTGTATTTTGGCGCACGGTGATGCAGGGAATTCCCAGTGCAGTGGTTTCTTCCTGAAGCCCACCACTATCGGTAATGACCACAGCGGCGTGCTTCCACAGTTCAAGAAATGGCATGTAGGGCAGGGGCGGGAAAAGGTGGATATTGGGCCCCGGCGTTAACCCGAGCCTCTCTATCGCGGTTCGGGTTCGCGGGTGCACGGCAAATGCAATGGGTAAGTCTGTGGAAATGACCTTAAAGGTCTGCCAGAGCCGACTCAGGGTTTCGGGCTCGTCGACATTTGAGGGTCGATGCAAGGTCAGTACGGCATAGGCTTGGCCCAGTCCGTCTCGAGCATTGGCGCGGGCGCGTTTGAATTCACTTACCGATTTCATCTCCGAGGAATCACCCCCTCGAGAACCTCTAGATTCCAGAATTTTGTTCTGGTAAAAGAGGTTATCGACCATGACATTACCGACCTCGTGAATCGCAGGAGCGGGTTGTCCTTCGCGTAATAAGTGTTCGATTCCGCTTGACTCGGTCACAAAATAAAGATTACTGACCGCGTCCACAGCAAGGCGATTAATCTCCTCCGGCATCGAACGATCGCCACTGCGCAACCCCGCCTCCACATGAACCAGTGGAATCGTTAACTTGGCTGCCACAAGGGCGCAGGCCAGCGTTGAATTCACATCGCCAACAACCAACGTGCAATCAGGGCGAGCGCGGCCGCAGAGTTGCTCGTAAGCGGTCATCACCCGGGCGGTCTGTTCAGCGTGCGAGCCGCCTCCCAACCCCAATCGTTCATCGGGCGCCGGGATACCCAGCTCCTCGAAAAAAACGTCGTTCATTGAGCGATCCGAATGCTGACCGGTATGGACCAGTCGCCACCCCAGTTCGGGACTATGGCCTCGCACATCTCGACGGTGCTGCAGCGCCCTCACGATGGGCGCGATTTTCATGAAATTTGGACGGGCTCCTGCGACGAGATCAATGGTTCTCATGTCGGCACCTTTGAGGAAATGGAAATTGGCGGGTCCTTTGGGTCTAATGACTGCCAGAGTGAATGGAGTCTGGACATCACGATTTCGGTGGCGCATTCGGATCCGATCCGTTCGCGCGCGGCGCTTGCAAGCGCTTCCTGAAGCGGGTGGTTGAAGACCAACTGGACCAGAGCCGCCCCGAGGGCCTCAATGTCCCCTGGCGGCACAACCAGTCCATGGACACCATGGGTCACGAGGTCTGGAATACCACCCACAGAGGAAACAATAATCGGCACACGAGCCGACATAGCCTCTAGCATCGACATCGGCAAACCCTCGTGATGAGAGGGCAACACAAACAGCGAAGCGCGTGCCAGTTGTTGGTTTCTTTCAACCGGACTAATCCAGCCCAATCGCTCGAGTTGCCTGCCGATTCCTGCCCGATCAGCGAATTCGGCCAGGGCTGGCCCATCCCCATCCCCGGCAACGACAAGTCGCAACTCGGGGGAACCCGCGGGCAGTGTTCGCTGGACAGCAGCGATGGCCGTGACGAGGTCGTAAACTCCCTTGCGCGGATCCAATCGGCCTAAGAACAAGATTCGTCCTGGCTCGGGTCGCCGGATCGGTGTCGATTCAATGGCAACCGGGTTCGGGAGGATCTCAACTCGAGTCGCAGGCGCCAGGGTAAGGATGTAATCGCGCCAACGCTCGGACAATGCGAGAACCAAGGTCACGTGGGACAAGGTCTCTCGTACCCACCACCTACCTAACGGGCCGAGCTGCTGTTCGACAAAGGTCTGAAATCCCCCCCCGTGAAGGTGGAAGACCGTGCGGCAGCCGAGGCCTCGGGCGAGCCAAAGCAAGACTGACTTACGCAGAAAGCTACCCCTGGATGCGCTGTGCACGTGAACGATTTGAATTGGGCGGCGTATTCGGGCCATGATCAATGCGCCGACTGCCGTGACCCAGAGAAGTCCATTGCGCCAAGGCGGGGCTTCCCGGTGGGTTGTGACGTAGGTCACATAGAACAACGACGCGTCGGCCTTTTCAAATAGGCCTGCCTGCTGATAAACGTTCAACACCGAAGCGATGCCACCGGCGCCTCGAGGGTCCGTTCCCATCATCAATATCACGGGCAGCTCCGGTGCTTTAGTGCAGTTCGCAGATCACCTGGCGCCGCTTACCGCTTGCGGTCAACGGGATGTCAGGAACCTCCTCGACCGTCAGGTCAAAGTGCATCCCCCACTGGCGCTGTAACCACGCTTGGAGCGACCTGAGCTGAGCTGGGTCGAGGGGGCCATGACGGGGAACGATCAAGATGCGACACCCTCCGGGATGCGACTGCCGAACCTGATAAGTCCGCACCAGATTCCAGCTATGGTCGTCAATGCGGATCATCTGTCCGGCGATACGGTGCCCCTGTCGATCGATCAGATAGTCCTGACCGCGCCCATCGAGTTGGGGAATGGTGCCATCCGCTGCAATGCGCCCGTAGTCAGCCGTTCGATATCGGATCAATGGCATGACGTCGTTCCAGATCGAAGTGCCAATGATTTCGAACAGGCCGTTCTGCAAACGATTTTCAGAAAACCCGTACAGGGGCTCGAGTCGGTAAGGCGTCAGAACACCGTCGCGAAGTTCTCGAAAGGCAATACTCGTGCGCTCGGTCATTCCGTAATTGACCGAAACCGGCGCCCTGAAAGCCTTACTGATTCGATGCAGTTGATCGTCGTGGACGTGTTCGGAGGTCAGCAGCACCGCCTTTGGATGCACGCCTGGAACGTCATCGCCAAACAACCGAACCAGATCATCGACAGCCCCCGGGTATCCGTAGACATAGTCGGGTGCAAAGGCCTCAATGTCCCTGCGAATCACATCGAGCCACCGTGGCCCGGTATGGCGGGGGGACAGCATCAATCGATTGCCCTGGATCCAGGTCGGAGGGGCATCGATGGGGCGGAGCGCGTCGCGTGCGATTCGCAAGGTCCGTGACCGCTCAAACCGAAAGCCGTAGACCGACCATGCGGACGCGAAAAATGCCATCTCGATGTCGATCAACCGCTTGGTTCGCCAAACCACGATCCCCTCGCCCGTGGAGCCGGCGCTGGTCGCGCGATGAAGGGGACGCCATCGGTAGCGATCGGAAAGGAAGCGCTCTGGCGCATCCATGAAGGTCTGGCGCTCGAGGTACGGAAACTCACGAATCACCTCGGCACCCGAGCTTGCCTGGCGGATCGCTTGCGGGTCGATCCGGACGCGATCCCGATAGTAGGGTACGTGTGTCACGGCATCGGCCAAACGCTCGCGCAGCAGCAGGTCTGCTAATCGCGATTGCTCTTGCACGGATTCACCCAGCTGCCTCGCCACTCTGAAATAGTCGGGGTGATAGAGGATTCGGGACGGAACATACCGGCGGTAACGGAAATACGCTCGTTGCAACTGTTTTGCGAACAAAAAAGCCCCCAGTTAGCAAGCCCAAAGACACCGGTTTCAGGGGAAGAAATTCTGCGGGACGGCGTCGACCGAAGCGGTGACTTTGGTTGCGCAATTCGAGACGCCCCGGAAATCCTTCACTGGGCGCACTGGACCATTGCCCTACTAATGTTAGGACCCGCTCGAGTCAGGGCCGTCTTTAAGGAGTTCGCGCGGTATGCAACTCAGTCGCAAAGCCCTTGTTCGCATTCAACCCAACCGCGCCGATCCCATCGGCTTTCTCAAGCAATTACTTGATCCGCTCATGGCGGTCGGTGTGCTGTTTCTGATCTATCTATTATTTAAGATAGAAATACGATCAATCGACGGGATCCTCGCTGCGCTGGCGTTTTCGCTCGGCTGGCCAGGCCAAATCCCGTTTCGACGGGTTCAACCTGGTCTGCTTCGAGAGGTCATCCTGCGCTGGGTCACAACGGTGGCCCTCTTAACTCTGGTCGGCCTCGTGACTCGCACGACGGGTAATTTTGAACCACAGGTCCTGCACGCCTGGTTCATCGCCACCCCGCTGCTCCAGTACGGCCTGCACCGGCTTTCGCCGTTCATCGTTGCACGATCGCCATTGGGCGGTCGTCAGGCATCCTGTGTCATTGTCGGCGCCGGCCCGCTGGGCCGGGAACTGGCCCGGGCCATTTCCCGGGATCCCTTCGAAATCGTTCGGATTGCAGCCTATTTTGATGACCGTAACAACGAACGCTTGGGCTGCGAGGACGAAGAGGACGGAACCGTCACGCCCCTTGGCCGGCTGTCCGATGTCGCACGCTATGTCCAGGTCCATCAAATTCAACGGATCTACATCGCGCTGCCTATGGCCTCCCAGCCCCGAATCCTCGCTCTTCTGGATGCGCTGCGCGATACGACCGCGTCGATCTACTTCGCACCCGATATTTTTGTCCACGATCTGATTCAGGCACGGGTCGAAACGATCGGTGGCATGCCCGTCGTGGCGGTGTGCGAGTCGCCGTTCTTTGGCACGGAGGCCTTTGTCAAACGCCTCTCCGACATCGTTCTGGCAGTGATCGCCATCGCTCTGACCACCCCCATCATGCTGGGCGTCGCCATCGCGGTGGCGACCACGTCGCCCGGGCCCATTCTCTTCCGTCAAAGAAGGTACGGGCTGGATGGCCGCGAAATCGAAGTCTGGAAATTTCGCTCAATGCGTACGCAAGACGACGGCGCCGTGATCCGTCAGGCCACCCGGGAAGATGCTCGGATCACCAATGTCGGCCGATGGATCCGGAAGACATCGCTCGACGAACTACCGCAATTCTTTAACGTCCTGCAAGGACGCATGAGCGTCGTCGGGCCCAGGCCGCATGCCGTCGCACATAACGAGATGTTCCGGTCTCTCATCAAGGGCTATATGGTCCGGCACAAGGTCAAACCGGGTATTACGGGTTGGGCGCAGGTGAATGGGGCACGCGGCGAAACCGCGACAGTGGATGCCATGAGTCGTCGGATCGACCTGGACCTCGCCTACCTGCGTAACTGGTCACTCAATCTGGATCTGCGGATTTTGTGGGGAACGGTGCGCCTGATGGTGCGGGACCCGAATGCGTATTGACGGCTGATTTCAGGACGATAGGCGGAGCCAGGGGCGGGGCCATCGGGACTGCCATCGACGGAGTCAAAAGTCGGGCAAGTTGTCGCCCGAGCAAAACACCTAAACACGCGCCGACCGCGTCAGCCAGCAGATCGAGCCATTCGGCGCTGCGCCCGGGGCTTAACCACTGGATCGATTCGTCCAGCACCCCGAGGAGCACGGCAATTCCCAACACCACAAGCACCCGTTGGGCGCCTGCTGCAATCCACAACAAGGCACCGATCGACGCAAAAAGCGCGACGTGAACGAGCTTGTCGAACGGCGGTCGTAGCAAGTTGACCGCGTAGGGTTGTTGTCCGTGATAAAAAAGGTTGGCCAGCAACAGGGCAAGACAGAAAGCCGCCAGAAGGCGGAGTTTGGAGCTTGGATGGCCCAGATTCATAGGACCAATCGTAGCCCAATCAAAAAGACCTTCACATCGAAACGAAATGCAGCCAGATTGGAATCTCGGTGTTCGGATCGGAAGTCAGCGTCAAGAAACCAGTTCCGTGTGAATTCGTGGGTGAATTTGAGTCCGAACACATTAACCGCGTCATTCCGGAGCGCATTGGGATCGAGCCCCCCGGCGGATACGAA
>RFPW01000147.1 GCA_009925965.1 Betaproteobacteria bacterium | reverse complement strand
CATCCCTATGCCGGTGACCTCCGCATTCGGCTTGTCAGCCCTAACAATCTTGTGAGTGAACTGGCCAATGAGCGCGCCTGCGGTACCAATGTGCCGAATGCGAGCAACCCCTGTCGCGTCGGCTATAACGATTGGCGTTTTGGCAGCGTCCGGCACCTGGGCGAACCCCTGACTGCTAATCAGGCATCTGGGCCCTGGACTCTCGAAGTCTCGGACCGAGGTCCAAAGGATGTCGGGAACCTGACGAGTTGGTCTCTGACCCTTTATGGCAAATGAGGGTTCCATCGTGAGAATTCACCCCATCGATTCGCGCTCGCATCTGAGAGTTCTCACCCACGTGCTGGGCGTTCTCGTGTTCAGCCTATCCAGCGGCTACGCGTCGGGCGGGTCCGAGCCGCCGACCGCTGCCCCGGTCACCTCCTGGCACGATGGACGACAAACTCGTGGCCTTTGGCTCGACCCCACTCGCGAGGCCGAGTTCCCGACCCGTGGTGGCGGAACCGTTCAGCCTAAAGAAGCACCACGGTCAGCCACCCAGTCCGCGCAGACGCAGCGATCTCCGCTTTTTTTCGACAATCCCGCACTGAATGGAACCCCGCGCGCGCTTCCAGGTGGCGTTCTTGTTGAACTCAAAGCGCCTACCGAGGCCGACACCGCAAGGCTGCAACTGGAATCTGATGGGCTAACACCCGTGCGCGCCATTGTGGGCAATCGGATTTGGTTGGTCGCTTCACCCCCCGGGCTTCCGGCGCTTGAGTTAGCCAACCGCCTCCAACAGGGTGGCCGCTACGCCTCGGTGCAACCAAACTGGTGGCAACCTCGCGTCCCTAAATAATGAATTCCCCATGAGAACCGACCAGCCAGTCACGATCCGCCGCGCCGACTACGCACCGCCTGCCTACACGGTTGACTCGGTTGATCTCGAATTCCACCTCGATTGCGAGACGACCCGGGTCGAGGCGTCCATGTCAGTCAGGCGATTGGCCCCCCCCGGAAGTCCACTTCGATTTGCTGGCGACGGCCCCAAGCTCCTTGAGGTCGAAGTCGACACACACCTATTGTCTGCAACCGAATGGGAGATCGCCTGTGACGGTTCACTGGTGTTGACGCCGGACACCTTGGCCAAATACTGCACCGACCCGGAAGGTCCCCATTTTCAACTCAGGACCGTGGTCGAGATTGCGCCAGCTCAAAACACAGCCCTCAGCGGCTTGTACGTTTCAGGCCAATCGCTCTATACCCAGTGTGAGGCTGAAGGATTCCGCCGGATCACGTTCTTTCCGGACCGCCCCGATGTGATGGCCCGCTATCGGGTCACCCTACACGGCGACCGCGCTCAATTTCCCGTGTTGCTCTCAAACGGAAACCTGATCGACCAAGGCATCGAGTTGGGGGGCAAGCGCCACTGGGCGCGTTGGGAAGACCCTTTCCCAAAGCCAAGCTATTTGTTCGCTGTGGTGGCAGGCGGGCTCGTAGTTCACGAAGAGCGCTGGCAACGCCGGTCTGGGCGAGACGCATTGCTCCAGGTTTGGGTTGAACCGGGCAACCTCGATAAGACTGCACACGCGATGACGTCGCTCAAGCAAGCGATCCGCTGGGACGAAGCGCGATTTGGCCTCGAACTCGACCTGGATCGCTACATGATCGTCGCGGTGGGCGACTTCAACATGGGCGCCATGGAGAACAAGGGCCTCAACCTATTCAATACGCGCTACGTGTTTGCGAACCCCCGGATTGCAACCGACGACGATTATTTCAACATCACCTCGGTTGTTGGTCACGAGTACTTCCACAATTGGACCGGCAACCGAGTCACCTGCCGCGACTGGTTTCAATTGACCCTCAAAGAAGGACTAACCGTCTTTCGGGATCAGGAATTTTCAGCGGATTTGCTAGCGGAGTCCGCGAGTTCGGATGCGATGGTCGCGAGTGCCCGCGCCGTCCAGCGCATCGAAAATGTGCGCTTTCTCAGAAGCCAACAGTTCGCAGAGGACGCGGGCCCAATGGCACATCCCATCCGACCGGACAGCTACCAAGAAATCAACAATTTCTACACCGTTACGGTGTATGAAAAAGGCGCGGAAGTCATCCGGATGCTGCAGACCCTCGTTGGGCAACCGGGTTTTCGTCGCGGAATGGACCTTTATTTTGCTCGCCATGATGGACAGGCCGTCGCCTGCGATGACTTCGTCGCCGCGATCGCGGACGCTAACGAACGCGACCTTGATCAATTCAGGCGCTGGTACGAAACGGCTGGAACACCCCACGTATTTGCCCGCGGGCATTGGGATTCGAACACCCAGCGCTATAAGCTGCACCTGGCCCAATGGCTACCTGCGGTGGCCGATCGCATCGCAGGGACGCCGGATCGCCCCCTCCACATTCCAATTGCCGTCGGATTACTCGGAGCCGATGGAGCCGATTTAATCGGAACGCAGCTGATTGAACTCACCCAGGCGGAGCAGGAAGTCACCTTTGAGGGCATCCACGCCGAACCCGTTCCATCACTGGGTCGCGGCTTTTCAGCGCCAATCATTCTTGATTTCCCCTATCGGACCCAGGATCTGGTGCATCTCATTGCATTCGACAGCGACCCATTCAATCGCTGGGAAGCCGGGCAACGGTTGGCGGTAACCGCCGTTCTCAGTCTGCTGGATGGCGACCGAGGGCTCCGAATGGCTGGCGAGGACAACCCCCTCGACGCCCTAGTCAATGTACTTAGGAGCATCTTGAGCGACGCCAATCTCGCCGCGGACTTCAAGGCGCAGATGCTCTCGCTCCCGTCCGAGGGCTATGTTGCAGAACAAATTGGCATCGTGAATCCCGTCGCCCTGCGCGACGCCCGAGATGCGGTCGAGCGGCACCTCGCTCAGCACGCCAGCGGGGAATGGGACAAAGCTTGGCAGGCCACAGCGCCCGTTGGGCCCTATCAGCCGGACCCGGTGTCTGCGAGCCGCCGCGCATTGCGCAACCTGGCGCTCCGGATGCGCATCCTGGCGGGAGAATGCCAAGCGATGGCCCAGGCAAGCGACCAACTGCTCCACACCGACAACATGACCGATCGCCTCGGTGCATTACACGCGCTTGGGAGAGCGCCAGCGGCAGCCCGCGAACCGGCAATCGAAGCTTTCGAGCGACTGCTTTCGGACGAGCCACTGGCCATGGACAAATGGTTCGCCCATCAGGCCATGTTGCATCATCAAACCGGCGATATCGCGGTCCTCGAGCGGGTGCGCACGCTAACCCAGCACCCTGCTTATTCAGCCCGAAACCCCAATCGCGTACGCGCATTGATCGGGAGTTTCTGCCACGGTAATCTGGCCGAGTTTCACCGCGCCGATGGCGCGGGCTATCAATTCTGGGTTGAACAAGTTCTGGCCCTTGATTCAATCAACCCCCAGATCGCGGCCCGTCTCGCGCGGGCACTCGATCGTTGGCGCAAATTCAGCCCAGGCCTGCAACACCTGATGCAGGAGGCGTTGCAAACCGTTCTAAACCGCGCAGAATCACCCGACGTCCTCGAAATCGTCCGCAAGGCACTTGCTGAAGCCTCACAGGAAACCCCGGCATGAATCGAATTTCACTCACGCGCCATCTGCTTGAAATCCATCGCAGCAAGGGTTTGGTGCCAACTGCCCTGCAGCAACTCCTCGAAACCGTAGCGCAAACCTGTGCCCAAATCAGCCAAGCGGTTGGAAGAGGGGCCTTGGGCGATGTGCTGGGCGAGGCGGGGTCAGATAACGTCCAGGGTGAGCATCAAAAAAAGCTCGACATTATTTCGAACGATGCACTTCTCGATGCGAACGTCTGGGGCGGTAGCCTGGCGGCGATGGCCTCCGAAGAAATGGACCATCCCTTTTTCATCCCGAGTCATTATCCGACGGGTGATTACCTGTTGCTGTTTGATCCCCTGGACGGGTCCAGCAACATTGATGTCAACGTATCGATCGGGACGATCTTCTCGGTATTACGCATGCCGGAACATGACCAGCGTGCCGCCACGGAACATGACTTTCTCCAATGCGGGCGGCGTCAGATTGCGGCGGGTTATGCGGTTTATGGTCCCTCCACAGTGCTCGTGCTGAGCGTCGGCGACGGTGTTGCTTCATTTACCCTCGAGCGCGAGACTGGCACCTGGTGGCTGACCGAAGCCCAAATGTCGGTTCCTTCGGAGACCCGTGAGTATGCGATCAATGCGTCGAACGCCCGACACTGGGAAGCGCCGGTCAAACGCTATGTCGATGAACTCCTGGCGGGCGCCTCGGGGCCGAGAGGCAAGGACTTCAACACCCGCTGGGTGGCTTCCATGGTCGCCGATGTCCATCGGATTCTGGTCCGAGGTGGCGTTTTCATGTATCCGAGAGATGCCCGAGAACCTGGCAAGGCTGGCAAGTTAAGGTTGCTCTACGAAGCAAACCCCATGAGCTTTCTCATTGAGCAGGCGGGCGGAATGGCAACCGACGGTCATGGGGCAATCCTCGATATCGAACCGACCGGGCTGCATCAGCGCGTCGCAGTCTTTCTGGGGTCTCGCGCTGAGATTGAGCTTGTCACGTCCTATCACTGAAGTACCTGGTCGATCGCGGCGGCCGCGGCGGCAAATCCCATCGCCGCAGTAACCGTCACAATTGAACCGTATCCCGCGCAGGCCAAAGGCGCCCCCTGACCGACGTCGACGGGGTTGACCTGAACGTTGTGTAGCTCGGCCTGGATCGCGGTCACGCCGAAACGCGGCCCAGGGGCCGGGAACCCATAATCCCGCCGTAATCGACTCCGGACAGCCGCCAGCAACCGATCACCCCGGGCCTCCGCGAGATCGACGCGTCTAAGGGCCAAGGGGTCCCTGCGTCCGCCGGCAGCCCCACACACCACGATTGCACAGGCTGAATCCGCAGCCCACCGAATCATGGCGGCCTTTGCGCGGGGGGCGTCAATCGCATCGATGACGACATTGGACCCCGCAGGTAAGAGGTCGGTCACGGCCTCTGGCGTGACAAATGCATCGACGGTCTGGACCGCACAATCGGGAACAATCGAGAGAAGCCGCTCGCGCATGGCATCGACTTTAGCGAGCCCTATCGTCGACACCGTGGCGTGCAGTTGACGGTTCAGATTGGACTCGGCGACATGGTCGAGGTCGATCAACGTTAAGCGCCCGACCCCACTGCGCGCCAGTGCTTCAGCCGCCCAAGATCCAACTCCACCGAGACCAACGACCACGACATGGGCGCCCCGTAGACGTTCCAGGGCGTGATCGCCGAGCAGTCGCCCGACTGACGCAAAACGACGGTCGGTCAGGGCAGCAATACGGTGGAGCCGGTCGTGCGACGGGATTCGAGATCGATATGGGCCTGCTGAATTTCAGCCAGCGGCAGCCGTTGATCGATCCGGATATGGACATCGCCGGCACTCACACGCTCAAACAACTCGCCAGCGGTTGCGTCGAGTTCTTCGCGGGTGTCGGTGTAGGGCATCAGTGAAGGGCGCGTCAGGAAGAGATGCCCCTTGAGCTTGGTCAGTGGCATTGGCGGCACCGGGCCCGATGCGTTACCGAAGCTCACCATCGTGCCGAACTTCACCAGGCAGTCGAGTGACCCGTCAAACGTGTCTTTGCCGATTGAGTCATAGACCACATCGACCCCACGGCCATTGGTCAACTCTTTCGTCCGCTCGACAAAGTTCTCGCGGCTGTAAACGATCACATGGTCGCAACCATGCGCTTTGGCCAACTCGGCCTTTTCGTCCGAGCCCACGGTACCAATCACTGTCA
>RFPW01000146.1 GCA_009925965.1 Betaproteobacteria bacterium | reverse complement strand
ACACGCAGGACCATGGCCCGCATGAGTTGCGCCGCCTGCGCTTCGAGCAAGCGCGTTAGCGTGCTACCGCCGTCGAGCCCGATCATGTCCTGCCCAAGCAGATCGGCGAAAACGAGCCCATCTTGCGGAATCGCCTGGTCTTGCCGAACCACGGCGGCAAGTCGGTCGCCTCGGTACCGGCGTACATAGAGCCCCTCGACGTCCGCGCCCTCCACGATCACGCCGAGATCGATTTCGCCACCGCGCACGCGACGCACAGCGTCATCACTCCAGCACTCTTCCAGCACCAGACGAATATCGGGATGCTTGACTTGAAAGCCCGCGACATCGCCTGGAAGAAACTGGGTCATCGCCGACGTATTGCCGTGCAGCCGCAACACACTGCGCGAACCTTGCGTGTAATTCGCCATCTCGGCACGCATGTGATTGACCGATGCGATCACACCCCGAGCCATCACGAGTAAGTGGGTTCCGGCGGGTGTCAGGTCGAGCCCCCGAGAGTGACGCTCGAAGAGTTGTGCCTTGAACTGATGCTCAAGCAGAGACAGGCGTCGGCTCGCGGCCGGCACGGTAATAAAACTGGCTTGCGCGGCGCGGGTGAGATTCCCCATCTCTGCCGCACGCACGAACAAGGCCAATGAATCGAGGTCGGGCAACATGTGTCATTCGATGTTAGCAGGCCTTCAGTTTCTCGCAATACGCCCTTGATCCCTTGTGAATTCAAAGGTTGTGGGCCTTTGCTTAGAATTTGGATAACGCATAACCGCTCGATTTTGCTAATCTTTTTGCTACCCCTTTTGCGACTCAATTAGCGATCGTACTTCGCTCAGGAATGACACCCATGAAGCAGATGTTCATCGGCGGCCAGTGGCTTTCAGCCCAGGATGGCCGCACGATTGCTGTGATTAACCCAGCCGACGGTCAACCCTTTGATGAGATCCCGCGTGGTGGGGCCTATGAGATTGACTTGGCAGTGCGCGCTGCCCGCGCGGCCCTTGACGCAAGCTGGGGACAAACAACCGCGACCGAGCGTGGCCGGATGCTGCTCCGGTTAGCCCAGACAATCCAGGATCATCACGAAGAACTGGCTCTACTTGAGGCTCGTGACACAGGCAAACCGATGACGGCTGCACGCAACGACATCACCGTCATGGCGCGATATTTCGAATTTTACGCGGGCGCCGCCGACAAGTTGCATGGTGAGGTCATTCCCTTCGTCAATGGGCACCACGTCTGTCTGTTACGAGAACCCCTCGGCGTCACTGCTCATATCATCCCCTGGAATTATCCAGCGCAGATGATGGGACGCACCATTGCACCGGCTTTGGCCGCTGGTAACGCGGTCGTACTGAAGCCCGCAGAGGACACCAGTCTCTCGGCCTTACGTCTGGCCGAACTTTCGGTAGCAGTGGGTTTCCCGAACGGCGCGATCAACATCGTGACCGGTCTGGGTGAGGAAGCGGGGGCGGTCCTCGCCGCCCATCCAGGAATCGACTTCGTTTCGTTCACCGGTTCCAACGAGGTGGGCACGCTGGTACAGCAGGCGGCTGCGAAAAATGCCGTCAAGTGTGTGCTGGAGCTCGGTGGCAAGTCGCCACAGATTGTTTTCGAAGACGCCGACCTGGAGCGCGCTGCCCCGATTATTGTCCGGGGAATTATTCAAAACGCTGGCCAGACCTGCACCGCAGGCAGTCGTTTACTGGTTCAGGCTTCGATCTATGAGCGTTTTGTTGCCCAGGTCGCGCAAATTTTCGAAAGAGTCAGGGTGGGCTCCCCCGAGATGGATCGAGACTGTGGTCCTTTGATGAATCCAACTCAGTTGGCGCGTGTGAATCGCTACATTGACTCCGCCAAGGCCTCTGGCATTCCCGTTATGGCCCAGGGTCAGATTGATCCGGAAGTGCCTGCAGGTGGTTATTTCGTGACGCCGACGTTCTTTGGGTCTGTGCCGCGAGATTCAGCACTGGCACTTGAAGAAGTCTTTGGGCCAGTGTTGGCGGCGTTCCCTTTTACAGACGAATCCGATGCGATTGCGCTCGCAAACGGCACACCTTATGGCTTGTTGACTGCGGTGTGGACCGAAAATGGTGGTCGCCAGACCCGGGTGGCAAAGGCGGTCAGAGCAGGCCAGGTCTTCATCAATTCTTATGGGGCAGGAGGCGGTGTGGAGTTACCCTTTGGCGGTACAAAGCGCAGTGGCCATGGCCGAGAAAAAGGATTTTTGGCCCTCGAAGAAATGACCACCACGAAAACGATCATTCAGTTCCACGGCTAGATCTCCGAAGAGCGGGGACCGCATCAGAACGACCTCGGCAGGCCGAGCACATGCTCAGCCATGTATGAAAAAATCAGGTTGGTTGAAATAGGCGCCACCTGGTAGAGACGGGTTTCGCGGAATTTGCGCTCAACGTCGTATTCAGCCGCGAAACCAAAACCACCATGGGTCTGCAAGCACACGTTGGCCGCCTCCCAGGAGGCCTTAGCGGCGAGGTATTTCGCCATATTGGCCTCAGGGCCGCAAGACTGGTTTTGGTCGAACAATTCGCAGGCCCGGAACCTCATCAGATTGGCCGCTTCGGTTTCGATGTAGCTCTCCGCAATCGGGAATTGCACCCCCTGATTCTTGCCAATCGGGCGATCGAAGACCACCCGGGAATTGGCGTAATCCCGCGCCTTGTTGATGAACCAGTAGGCGTCGCCGATACATTCGGCGGCGATCAGAATACGTTCAGCGTTGAGTCCATCGAGGATGTACCGGAACCCCTGGCCTTCATCACCGATCCGGTTGTCGACCGGGATCTCGAGGTTGTCGAAGAACACTTCGTTGGTTTCGTGATTCACCATGTTTCTGATCGGCACGACCGTCATACCGTTACCGATCGCCTGATGCAGATCGACTATGAAAATCGACATCCCTTCGGACTTTCTCTTGACCTCTTCGAGCGGGGTCGTTCGCGCGAGCAGGATCATCAGATCCGAATGCTGAACGCGTGAGATCCAGACCTTTTGGCCATTGACGCGGTAATGGTCACCGTGGCGGATTGCGGTGGTTTTGAGCTTGGTGGTGTCGGTCCCCGTACTCGGCTCGGTGACCGCCATCGACTGCAGACGTAATTCGCCACTCGCAATTTTCGGCAAATACTGGCGCTTTTGGTCGTCCGAGCCATGCCGCAGTACCGTACCCATGTTGTACATCTGGCCGTGGCACGACCCTGCATTTCCCCCGCAGGCGTTGATTTCTTCCATGATCACCGACGCTTCGGCCAGCCCCAGACCTGATCCGCCGTATTCGGTCGGGATCAATGCGGCAAGCCAGCCTGCGTTGGTGAGTGCCGTTACAAACGCCTCGGGGTATCCCCGAGCTTCGTCCACGCCTTGCCAGTAGCCTGAGTCAAATCGGCGACACAAGTCGCGGACAGCTTCGCGAAGTTCCTGGTGGCTATCGGGGTTCGGGAGGTCGGGCATAGTGGAAACTGCTAGTTACACAATCGGGTGTCATCGACTACGGTAGCGGTCGAAGGAGGCTGTCCATTGTGATTCATCGTCTAGACCATCTCGTGCTGACTACCGAACACGAGGAGGCTTGCATTCACTTTTATACCAAGATTTTGGGGATGCAACTCGAATCGTTTGTTGGTGGCGATCCACCGGTCGAACGCCGGGCCTTTCGCTTTGGTCATCAGAAAATCAATCTGCATCTCAAGGGCCGCGAGTTCGAACCGAAGGCGTTACACCCGACACCCGGTGCGTTGGACCTGTGTTTTATCGCGGACGTCTCGATTGAGGAGGTCCAGGTAAGGCTTGAGCAATTCAACGTACCCATCATCGAAGGGCCCGTCCAGCGGACCGGCGCCACAGGCAAGATTCAGTCCGTCTATGTGCGTGACCCGGATCAGAATCTGATCGAAATTTCCCAATATTTATAAACCGGAGCGGAACAAATGATCGTTCGATTATTCAATCAGTTATGCAAAGCAGCCGTGGTGGCGCTTGCCGTGGCAGCAGCGCCAGGTATCCAAGCCCAGACGCAACCCTTTCCGAGTCGACCTATTGTGCTGGTCGTGCCCTTCGCCGCCGGCGGGCCGACCGATGTTGTCGCCCGCATGCTCGCGGTGCCGATGGCGAAGAGCCTCGGGCAAACCGTGGTCGTCGAGAATACCGTTGGGGCAGGTGGAACGATCGCGTCGCAGCGTGTCGTTAAGGCAACGCCAGACGGTCATATGGTTTTTCTGCATCACATGGGGATGTCGACTGCTCCAGCGCTGTATCGCAAGCTCGGGTTTGATCCGCTGAAGGATTTCGAATTCATTGGCCAGGTCGTCGATGTGCCGATGACCATGCTCGCTCGCAAGGACTTTCCAGCCAATAATCTGAACGAGCTCATCGCGTACCTTCGTGTCAATAAAGAGAAGGTCACGCTTGCGAATGCAGGTTTGGGTGCCGTGTCCCACCTGTGCGGCATGCTTTTTATGAGCACGATTGGCATCGATCTGACGACGGTGCCCTACAAAGGCACTGCGCCAGCCATGACGGATCTGCTCGGGGGACAGGTCGATCTGTTGTGCGATCAGACAACCCAAACCGTACCGCTTATTCGCGATGGCCGGGTCAAGGTCTACGGTGTCACGACGCTCAAGCGGCTGGCCTCGTTGCCCAATGTGCCGACACTTGATGAACAGGGCATGAAGGGTTTCGAGGTCAAGGTTTGGCATGGACTTTACGCGCCGCGCGGTACCCCCCGCGAGGTGACTGACAAGATCAATCTGGCCCTGCGCGATGCACTTGCTGACCCCGGGATCCGCCAGCGGATGGCGGAGCTGAGTTCAGACATTCCGTCCGCTGACAAGATCACGCCTCAAGGTCTCAAGTCGCATCTCGAAGCCGAGATCGCGAAGTGGGGCCCGGTTATTCAAAAGGCTGGCATTTATGCCGACTGAGAGGTCGACTGACTCGCCGGCGCAGCCAGAGGCAGACTCGCTGAGTCCGCTGGGCGGCATCGGCGTTTTTTCGACGCTTAAGGTCGAGAATGTCGGGAATTCAGTCGCATTGGTCACGCTCAATCGGCCCGAGGTTGCCAACGCATTTAACACCCAGATGGGGCAGGACTTGCTTGATGTCTGGACTCATCTGACGGAGGCAGATCACGAGGTTCGCTGTGTTGTTCTGACGGGTGCGGGCACGCAGGTGTTTTGTGCTGGTGCCGATCTCAAAGAACGCAACGGCATGAGCGTGCACCAGTGGCAGCGCCAGCACGAACTTTTTGAACGGATGGCCTGCGCATTGACTGAGTTGCCGATCCCCGTGATTGCTGCGGTCAATGGTCATGCCTATGCAGGTGGTTTTGAGACGGCCATGTCGTGTGATTTCATGTTCGCGTCGCGCCTGGCCCGTTTTGCACTGACCGAGGTCACGCTTGGGATCATGCCGGGAATTGGTGGTACCCAGAATCTTCCGCGGGCAATTGGCGACCGGCGCGCTCGCGAGATTTTGTTGACCGGCACGCCGATCAGCGCCGACAAGGCATTTGCCTGGGGGCTGGTCAATGAACTCTGTGAGCCCGGTGAGGTCGTTCAACATGCCATTGAGGTGGCCCGTCGGATCGCTGGTAACGCGCCGCTTTCCGTGCGTCAGATCAAAAAATCTGTTCGTTATGGTCGTGAGATGGACCTCCGTACTGCTTTCCGGTTTGAGGTCGAAGCCTATAACCACCTAATTCACACCGAAGACCGCGTCGAAGGCATTCTGGCGTTTAACGAACGACGCAAGCCGGTGTTTAAGGGGC
>RFPW01000145.1 GCA_009925965.1 Betaproteobacteria bacterium | reverse complement strand
GGCTTCTTGACTTCACCATAAGACCACGAACGAATCTTGTCGGGCGAAGCGAGGCCAATCCGGATCGCATCAAAATGCTCTTCCTGTTGTACCTGCTTGAACAGATCCAGCAATGCACGCATGAGGGTTCTCCTATCCGTTGCGAAGCGCGTATCAGGCGCGTTCGAGGTCGATGTCGATGCCGAGCGAGCGAATTTCTTTCACCAGCACATTGAACGATTCCGGCATGCCCGCGTCGATCGTGTGGTCGCCCTTCACCAGGTTCTCGTAAACCTTGGTACGACCGTTGACGTCGTCGGATTTGACCGTCAGCATTTCCTGCAGCACATACGCAGCACCGTAGGCTTCGAGCGCCCAGACTTCCATCTCGCCAAAACGCTGGCCGCCGAACTGGGCTTTGCCACCCAGCGGCTGCTGCGTCACGAGCGAGTAAGGACCGGTTGAGCGCGCATGCATCTTGTCATCCACCAGGTGGTGGAGCTTGAGCATGTGCATGTAGCCCACCGTCACCTTGCGGTCAAACGCATCGCCGGTCCGGCCATCGTAAAGCGTGACCTGAGTCTTGCTCTCACGAAAGCCCAGCTTGGCGGTGCGCGGGTCGCTGTCAGGGAACGCCAGGTTGAGCATCCGGTTGATGTCGGACTCCGCTGCCCCATCAAAGACCGGGCTGGCAAACGGCACACCATTACTCAGGTTCGATGCGAGCTCGAGGATGTCGTCGTCCCCCATCGCCATCACGCCTTCGCGCTGCGCGCCGTCATAGAGCTGCCCGAGGAATTCGCGCATCTCGGCCGCCCGCGCCTGCTTGCGCAACATCTCATCAATACGCCGGCCAACACCCTTGGCAGCCCAGCCCAGGTGGGTTTCGAGAATCTGCCCGATGTTCATCCGGCTCGGCACGCCGAGCGGATTCAGCACGATATCGACCGGGGTCCCATCGGCCATGTAAGGCATATCTTCGATTGGCGTGATTTTAGAAACCACACCCTTGTTGCCATGGCGGCCGGCCATCTTGTCACCTGGCTGAAGGCGGCGTTTCACTGCCACGTAGACCTTGACCATCTTGAGCACGCCCGGCGGCAATTCGTCGCCCTGGGTCAGCTTCTTGCGCTTCTCTTCGAAGGCGAGATCGAACTGGTGGCGACGCTGCTCGATCGACTCGCGCATCTGTTCAAGCTGGGTCGCTGCGGACTCCTCGGCGAGCCGGACTTCAAACCAGTGGTAGCGATCAAGATCGCTCAGATAGGCCTCGTCAACGAGAGCACCCTTGGCGATCCGCTTGGGTCCGCCATTCACCGCCTTCCCAATCAGGAAGCGACGCACCCGAGAGAACATATCGTTTTCGACAATGCGCAACTGATCGTTCAAATCTTGACGATAACGCTTGAGTTCATCATCAATGATCGACTGGGCCCGCTTGTCGCGAACGATTCCTTCGCGGGTAAACACTTGCACGTCAATCACGGTTCCGGCCATGCCCGATGGCACCCGCAGACTGGTGTCTTTGACGTCGCTCGCTTTCTCACCAAAGATCGCGCGCAAGAGCTTTTCTTCTGGCGTCAGCTGGGTTTCGCCCTTCGGCGTGACCTTGCCAACCAGCGTGTCGCCCGCCGCCACCTCGGCCCCGATATAAACAATTCCAGCGTCGTCCAGACGTCCGAGCTGCGATTCGCTGAGATTGCTGATGTCCTTGGTAATTTCCTCAGGCCCCAGCTTAGTGTCACGGGCCAGCACGTTCAGTTCTTCGATATGAATCGATGTGAAACGATCGTCGGCAACGACCTTCTCACTAATCAGGATCGAATCCTCAAAGTTATAACCATTCCAAGGCATGAACGCGACCAGCATGTTCTGGCCCAAGGCTAGCTCACCCAGATCAGTCGAAGCACCATCGGCCACCACGTCGCCGCGCACAATGATGTCGCCCTGACGCACGATGGGGCGCTGGTTGATGTTCGTGTTCTGGTTGCTGCGTGTGTACTTAATGAGGTTGTAAATATCGACGCCGGTCTGCCCGTCCGCCGCCTCATCATCATTGACCCGAACAACGATCCGATCGGAGTCGACGTAATCCACCAAGCCTCCGCGCAGTGCGGTCACGACCGTGCCCGAGTCGACCGCACAGGTCCGTTCGATACCGGTCCCCACGAGCGGCTTCTCAGGCCGCAGGCAAGGTACCGCCTGCCGCTGCATGTTCGATCCCATGAGCGCACGGTTCGCATCATCATGTTCAAGGAACGGAATCAGCGAGGCCGCCACCGAGACGATCTGGCTTGGCGCCACATCAATGTAGTCGACCCGGTCAGAGGTCGAAAGCTGGGTCTCGCCGTTGACGCGTACGCTCACGAGGTCGCCCGTGAGGCGACCGTTCTCATCGAGCTCGGCGTTGGCCTGGGCGATCACGAATCGTCCCTCTTCGATCGCCGATAGATAGTCAACGCGATCGGTCAACATGCCTTGGTCGACTTTGCGATAAGGAGTTTCGAGAAATCCAAACTCATTGAGCCGTGCAAACAGCGCAAGCGAGTTGATCAGACCAATGTTAGGCCCCTCAGGGGTCTCAATTGGACAGACCCGACCGTAATGGGTGGGATGCACGTCACGGACCTCAAATCCAGCGCGTTCACGGGTCAAACCACCGGGCCCGAGTGCAGACACGCGACGCTTGTGCGTGATCTCCGAGAGCGGGTTGGTCTGATCCATAAACTGGCTGAGCTGGCTTGAGCCAAAGAACTCGCGAATCGCAGCACTGATCGGCTTGGAGTTGATCAGATCATGCGGCATGAGATTCTCAGTCTCAGCCTGACCCAGGCGCTCTTTAACCGCCCGCTCTACCCGCACTAAACCAGCGCGAAACTGATTTTCGGCGAGTTCACCGACGCAACGCACCCGGCGATTGCCGAGGTGGTCAATGTCATCGATTTCGCCCTGACCATTGCGCAGTTCGACCAGGATCTTGATAACCGACAGGACGTCCTCGTTACCCAAGGTCATCTTGCCCGTGGTCTCTTCCCGACCGACACGACGGTTGAACTTCATCCGGCCCACGCGCGACAGGTCGTAGGCATCTTCGCTGTAAAAGAGGCGATAAAAGAGCGCTTCGACCGCGTCTTCGGTGGGCGGCTCGCCAGGTCGCATCATCCGATAGATCGCGATCTTCGCAGCGTTCTGATCGGCCGTCTCGTCAACCCGCAGCGTGCTCGAGATATACGCCCCATGATCGAGATCATTGGTGTAGAGCGTCGCAAAATCCTGAACGCCCGCGGTGCGCAGTTTCTTGAGCGTATCGAGGGTGATTTCCTCGTTGGCCATCGCAACGACTTCGCCCGTCTCGGGATCGACCACGTGGCGCGCGATCGTGCGCCCCAGCAAATAGTCATCAGGCACGGCGATCGAATCGAGTCCGCCAGCGGTCATCTCGCGGATGTGCTTGGCGTTGACGCGCTTGTCGCGCGCCACAATCAGGGTGCCGTCGGGCGCGGAGATATCAAAACGGGCAATTTCGCCCTTGAGACGCTCAGGAACCAGCTGCAGCCGGGCTCCCTCGTTCATTAGCCGCAGATGGTCGAATTCAAAGAAATGGGCCAGGATCGCTTCAGAATTGAGGCCGATCGCTTTGAGCAGGATCGTCACCGGCATCTTGCGTCGGCGGTCGACACGGAAGTACAGGATGTCCTTGGCGTCAAACTCGAAATCGAGCCAGGAGCCACGATAAGGGATGATCCGAGCCGAAAACAACAGCTTGCCCGAACTATGGGTTTTGCCCCGGTCATGCTCAAAGAACACGCCCGGTGAACGGTGCAACTGACTCACGATGACCCGTTCCGTGCCGTTGATGACAAACGAGCCGTTCACGGTCATGAGCGGCAATTCGCCCATGTAGACCTCTTGCTCTTTGACTTCCTTGACGGTGGGCTTGGCAGCCTCGCGGTCATTGATGACCAGACGCAGGCGCGCGCGCAGCGGCGAGCAAAACGTCAGGCCCCGTTGCTGACATTCGACGACATCGAACGCCGGCGTCCCAAGCAGGTAACTGACAAACTCGAGGCGCGCCATCTCGTTGTGCGAGACGATCGGGAAAATCGAGGTGAAAGCGGCCTGAAGTCCATCGTTGTGACGCTCAGTCCCCAGCCGATCGGCCTGAAGAAAGTGTCGATAGGATTCAAGCTGAGTCGCCAACAGATACGGCACCTCTTGGACAATGGTGCGTTTGGCGAAGCTCTTGCGGATGCGCTTCTTCTCGGTGAAAGAATACGTTTGGGCCATGGGCGCTCCGTGGTGCGTGGTCGGCAGAGATTGCCGGCTAAAGGCTTGGAGGGACAGAGATCCAACACCTCAAACCCCTAGCCGGCAAGCCCCGAAAAAAAGGGACTGTGAAACGTTGGGACCGGCCGCTAAGCGTCCGATCCCAACCGGTCTTACTTGATCTCGACCTTTGCGCCGGCCTCTTCGAGTTGCTTTTTGAGCGCCTCGGCATCGGCCTTTGAAACCCCTTCCTTGACAGGCTTCGGCGCCGCATCGACCAGATCTTTCGCCTCTTTGAGGCCCAGACCGGTGGCCGCACGAACCACCTTGATGACTTCGACCTTCTTCTCGCCAAACGCAGCGAGCACGACGGTGAATTCGGTTTGCTCTTCGACCGCAGCAGCAGCCGGACCAGCTGCTGCAGGGCCCGCAGCCACGGCGACGGCAGCCGCAGCTGACACGCCAAATTTCTCTTCCATCGCCTTGATCAGCTCGGAGAGCTGCAACACGGTCATGCCAGCAATGGCGTCGAGAACTTCTTCTTTATTGAGTGACATCTTCAATTCCTAAAATGCATCAGTTAATGACCGCCGCGACCCGAAGGTTCGCTCGGCCGATAATGGCTCTGGAAGGGTGGGTCAGGCGGCAGCGCCTTCGCGCTGATCGCGCAACGCGGCGAGGGTGCGCACAAACTTGCTCGGGACTTCGTTGAGCGTCTGCACGAACTTCGTCACAGGTGCCTGCATCGTGCCCATCAGCTTGGCCAAAAGCTCTTCACGGCTCGGCATCGTCGCCAGCGCCTTGACCCCGTTTGCGTCAAAGACGCTCCCAGGCAGGGCACCCGATTTGATGACGAGCTTGTCATTGCTCTTGGCAAACTCAACGAGCACTTTCGCGGCCTGCACCGGATCGACCGAAATCCCATAGATCAGCGGGCCAACCATCTGGTCAGCCAAGTGCTCGTATGGGGTTCCAGCGACGGCACGCCGCGCCAGCGTGTTCTTCAGAACCCGCAGGTAAACGCCGTTTTCACGCGCCTGCTTGCGCAGGGTGGTGATCTTTCCCACTTCCAGACCACGGTATTCAGCGAGGACCATCGCACCGGCCGCGGCGACACGCGCCGTGACTTCCTCGATGACAACCGCCTTCTCCTTTCGATTCAGACCCATGGTCAAACTCCACGAAAATGACAGCCTGGCAACGCGCCACCCGGCTGGGTGGTTGGCGACACCAGGACGCCGACTCGGCGACCGAGGTCGAGTCTTCGAAGCGGGCGGATCGCTAAAGGCCGCTGAGACGGCATTCAACAAACCGATTGCAACGCGAAACTCTCTTCGGGGACGCCATCTGCGCAGGGCACGTTCACCGCGTCTCGTTTCTGCCCGAGAGCAGATTCAGGATTGATTGAACGCCATTGAGGATCTCCATCCCCCTGCGGTCTTTGATAACCCAACGCTCCAATCGCAGTCCGGTTCACCTCGCGGTGCCCAAGACCAAAACCAAAACGGTGGCCCAAAGTGCTGTGATTGCGGTTAGGCCGACGCCGCAGAGAGCGATTGGGTGTCGACG
>RFPW01000144.1 GCA_009925965.1 Betaproteobacteria bacterium | reverse complement strand
GTCGACGGTTTTCGTCATGGATTTTTTGGGGTCTCGGACGTCCCGCTTGAGCTCAGCCTAGCGGTCTGTCTGGTGACGCTGGCCGGGTCCGTGGCCATCGCCCTGCGCCTCCTGGCCAGCGGCTATCGTTTGCGTTATTGAGGAATATTGGCCAATGAATCCCACCCCAGATCTTGTGGCGCAATGGATTGCTGCGGGGCTCGATTGCAGCCATCTTCAGGTTGAAGGTGACGGACGCCATTTTCAGGCAGTGATCGTCTCGACGCACTTTGAAGGGCTGCGTTCGATCAAGCGCCACCAGAGCGTTTATGCGGTGCTAGGCGACCGTATGCGCGAGACCGTTCACGCCTTGTCGATGCGTACCCTGACGCCCGCCGAATGGGATGCGGAGCAGGGAATAGCGGCGCCGCAGGACGGCACAGTACAGGCGCGCCGGACCGGATCTCACTGAGCGTGGACCGGCTGCGAATATCGGGCGGTCGACCGCTTGCAGGTGAAATTCCAGTCTCCGGCGCAAAGAATGCGGCATTGCCGATCCTGTGTGCCAGTCTTTTGACTGCCGAGCCCCTGACGGTGGATCACGTTCCCCGTTTGCGAGATGTGGTCACGACGCGGCGATTGCTCGAGCGTATGGGGGCTCAGGTTCGAACCGAAGACGGCGCGGTTTCCCAGCGCCTTGTTTTGGTCACACCCGACAACATTGATCCGATTGCGCCCTACGAACTGGTTCGAACCATGCGGGCGTCCATTCTGGTGTTAGGACCGCTGGTCGCCCGGTTCGGCCGGGCACGGGTCGCGTTGCCGGGGGGCTGTGCAATCGGCCAACGCCCAGTCGACCAGCACATCAAAGGGCTACAGGCGATGGGGGCCGATATCGTCATCGAACATGGCGACATCGTAGCGAGCGTGCCGCGTCGCTCGGGTAGCGTCATGGGCGGTACCCCACGTTTGCGCGGGGCCAAGATCGTGACCGACATGGTCACCGTGACCGGAACCGAAAACCTGATGATGGCCGCCTGCTTGGCCGAAGGTGAAACCATCCTCGAGAACGCCGCCCGCGAGCCCGAAGTCGTCGATCTGGCGCTGTGTCTGCGGGCCATGGGGGCCCAGATCGAGGGTGCAGGGACCGATCGCCTGGTGATCCAGGGCGTTGAACGTCTTCAGGGTGCGACCCATCGCGTCATGCCTGATCGAATCGAAACAGGGACTTTTCTCTGCGCGGTGGCAGCGACGGGGGGCGATGTCCGCCTCACCGGAACCGCGGCGCAAACGCTCGATTCAACGCTCGAGAAATTGCGGGAGGCGGGCTGTGACCTGCAATGCGACGCCGACAGCATCCGCATCGTCATGAACCGGCGACCGCGCGCAGTGGACTTGCGCACAGCCCCTTACCCCGGGTTTGCCACCGATATGCAAGCGCAGTTCATGGCCTTGAATACCATCGCCGACGGGGCCGGATTGATCGTCGAAACCATTTTCGAAAACCGGTTCATGCACGTGCAGGAGCTTAAACGTCTGGGCGCCGATATTGCGATTGATGGTTCGACCGCCGTCGTGCGCGGTGTTGCCGCCCTGTCTGGTGCGAACGTCATGGCGACCGATTTGCGCGCCTCTGCAGGGCTTGTGATTGCCGCGCTCGTGGCGCAAGGTGAGACGACGATTGATCGCGTTTACCACCTGGATCGCGGATACGAGCGCATGGAACAAAAATTGACGGCGCTGGGGGCTCAGATTGAACGACTTGCCTGACCGCCAGCCTGCGATGCTCACTCTCGCGCTCTCCAAGGGGCGCATTTTTGCGGATACGGTTCCTTTGCTGGTGGCCGCGGGGATCGAGGTGGCTGCGGACGCTGACAGTTCGCGCAAACTCATCATCCCGACCGGTGATCCAGGATTGCGCCTGATCATTGTGCGTGCCACCGACGTGCCAACGTATGTTCAATACGGCGCCGCGGATTTTGGCGTGGCGGGCAGTGACGTGCTCGATGAGCACCTCGCGCAGGCTGGTGACCACGCGTTGTACCAGCCGATTGACCTGGGCATTGGCCGTTGCCGGATGAGCGTTGCGGCGCGGGTGGGTTTTGATTACGAGCAAGCCATCCGTCGTGGGTCGCGCCTGCGGGTCGCGACCAAGTTCACTGCAATCGCCCGTGAGCACTTCGCCCGCAAGGGGGTCCACGTCGAGCTGGTCAAGCTGTACGGATCGATGGAGCTCGCACCTCTGGTCGGTCTTGCCGACGCCATCGTCGATCTGGTTTCCACCGGCAACACCCTGCGTGCCAATCAACTGGTCGAAGTCGAGCAGATCGGCGAGGTGTCGTCGCGTCTGATCGTCAACCAGGCCTCGATGAAAACCCGGTCTGCGGTGCTTGAGCCCTTACTTCGGCGACTCGCGGCCGCAGTCGCCCGGCGCGATCATGAGGCCAGATTTTGATTTTGCGACTTGACTCCCGGTCGGCGGATTTCGACGCCCAACTGGCCGCACGGCTTGCGTATGAGCCTTCGGCCGACGCCGCGATCGAGCAGACCGTTGCCGCGATTCTGGCGGATGTGCGCGGGCGCGGCGACGCGGCGTTGCTGGAGTACACGCGACGTTTTGATCGGCTTGATCTTGGTGACGCGGCCGCACTCGAGCTGAGTCCGCAGGAACTGCGCACGGCAGTCGACACGCTCGATCGGACCCAGCGCGAGGCGCTCGAGGCGGCGGCGGATCGGATCCATCGGTATCACCGTCACCAATTGGCCACGACCTGGGTGATTGAAGAATCCGACGGGACTCGATTGGGTCAAAAGATCACCCCACTTGATCGGGTCGGTCTCTACGTCCCGGGCGGCAAGGCAGCCTACCCGTCCTCGGTGCTGATGAACGCGATACCGGCCAAAGTCGCCGGTGTTGCAGAGCTGATCATGGTGGTGCCAACCCCGGACGGTGTGCGCAATCCGATGGTTCTTGCGGCGGCCGCGATCGCTGGCGTGGATCGGGTCTTCACGATTGGCGGCGCGCAGGCGATCGGCGCGTTGGCTTGGGGGACAGCCACCGTTCCGCGGGTCGACAAGATCGTCGGGCCCGGTAATGCTTATGTGGCCGAAGCCAAGCGGCGGGTCTTTGGTTCGGTTGGTATCGACATGATTGCCGGCCCAAGCGAGATTTTGGTCATTTCGGATGGCAGCGCTCCAGCGGACTGGATTGCGATGGATCTGTTCTCGCAGGCCGAGCATGACGAACTGGCCCAATCCATCTTGCTGACTCCTGACCCCGAGTATCTTGAGGCGGTTACGCAGGCCATCGAGCGTCTGTTGCCCACCATGCCGCGGCGCGCAACGATCGAACGTTCATTGGCCGACCGCGGCGTTCTGGTGCTTGTTCGAGATCTGCAGGAAGCCTGCCAGATTGCCAATCGGATTGCGGCGGAGCATCTCGAACTGGTCGTGGCCGATCCTTGGGTTTGGTCGGAGCAGATTCGCCATGCGGGGGCGCTTTTCCTGGGGCCCTGGTCTTCAGAGTCTTTAGGGGACTACTGCGCGGGGCCTAATCACGTATTGCCCACAATGCGGACTGCGCGTTTTTCTTCGCCGCTGGGCGTCTATGACTTTCAGAAGCGCTCCAGCCTGATTGCGATCTCGGCCGCTGGTGCACAAACGCTTGGGCCGATCGCCGCGACGCTCGCCGAGGGCGAAGGCCTGGCCGCCCATGCCCGCAGCGCGACCTTGCGACTGGAGTCGCAGGCGACTGAGAGTTGCGCCACCGCCCGCGCCGAATCCACGACTCCGCTGCATGCTCATCTGCGTGTCCCGCTGCATGTGTTTCGGGCTGAGATTCGCTCGCAACCCAGTTATGTGGTGGCGGCTTCAGCGGGTCTGGTCAAACTCGATGCCATGGAGAATCCCTATCCGTTGCCGGCAAGCCTGCCGCTGGGATTACGGGAGCAGTTCGTCGAGTGCCTCGCACAGGTGGCGCTTAACCGCTACCCCTTGCCGGGTCAGGCCGGACTCAAAGCCCAACTCGCCCGACGCGCTGGCATGCCAGCCGATTTTGAGTTGCTTCTGGGGAATGGTTCGGACGAGATTATCGCCATGCTGTCGAGCGCCGTCGCCCGTCCTGGCGCGGTCATCGTGGCGCCAGTGCCGGGTTTCGTGATGTACGACGTTTCGGCGCGGCTCGCTGGGTGTCGATTTGTGGGGGTCCCCCTGCAGGACGATTTCGCTCTCGACCTGGATGCCCTTTGCCGCACCATTCGGCGTGAGTGTCCTGCATTGATCTGGCTGGCTTATCCCAACAATCCCACCGGTAATACGTTTGATGCGCGAGCGATCGAGACCGTATTGCGCGTCGCCCAAGAGGCGGGGGCTGGGTTCGTCGTGCTCGACGAGGCCTATCGGCCCTTCACGACGCACTCATGGATGCCGCGCCTGGTGGACTTTCCCAACCTACTGGTCATGCAGACGCTCTCAAAGCTCGGCCTGGCAGGCGTGCGCCTCGGATACGTGGCGGGTCGCCCCGAGGTGTTGGCGGAACTCGACAAGGTTCGCCCCCCCTACAACATCAACGTGTTGACCGAAGCGGCAGCCCACTGGGTGCTCGAGCAGGCCGGTGAGGTACTCGACGCACAGGCCGCCCGCATCCGTTCGGACCGGGCGGCGCTGGCCAGCGCCCTCAGCGTCGTCCCTGGGGTCCAGCAGGTTTTTCCTTCGGAGGCCAATTTTCTGCTCTTCCGGGTCGCGCTGCCAGACCACACGCCGGCGAGTACGATGGAGGCGTTGCGCGCGCGCGGCGTACTGATCAAGGATGTCTCGCGCGCCCACCCCTTGCTGTCGGGTTGTTTGCGCGTCACCGTCGGCACGGCCGAAGAAAATGCCGTTTTTCTCCACGCGCTGCGCGAGAGTCATACACATGCGAACCGCTGAAGTCACCCGCAACACCGTCGAAACCCGCATCCGGGTGGCCGTCAATCTGGACGGTACTGGTCAAAAGTCACTCGCGACTGGCGTCCCTTTTTTGGACCATATGCTGGATCAGATTGTGCGCCACGGCTTGATTGATCTCGATATCGTGGCCCATGGTGATCTCGAGATTGATGCGCATCACACCGTTGAAGATGTCGGGATTACGCTCGGCCAGGCTTTTGCCCAAGCGGTTGGCGATAAGCGGGGCGTGCGCCGTTATGGCCATGCTTATGTGCCGCTGGACGAAGCGCTGTCGCGGGTGGTGGTCGACCTGTCAGGGCGGCCTGGGCTCGATTGGCATGTGACCTTCACCCGCGCTACGGTGGGTAGCTTTGATGTGGATCTGCTGATTGAGTTCTTCCGCGGCTTTGTCAACCACGCAGGCGTCACGTTGCACGTCGATAACTTGCGCGGCGTTAACTGCCACCATCAGTGCGAAACGATCTTCAAGGCATTTGGGCGCGCGTTGCGCATGGCCGTTGAGTTGGACCCGCGCGCGGTCGACAGCGTGCCATCGACCAAGGGCAGTTTGTAACCCCGGCGGCCCAAGAACACAGAGCGCGTTATCCGATGGGCACGATTGCCGTAATCGATTATGGAATGGGGAATTTGCGCTCGGTCTACAAGGCGCTCGAATATGTGGCGCCTCGCCAGCGCGTCGTGATCGCTCAGGATGCCGCAGCGATAGCCAACGCAGACCGTGCGGTGTTCCCTGGGCAGGGCGCGATGCCGGATTGTATGGCGCACCTTCGCCAGGCTGGGTTGCTCGATGCCCTGTTGGAGTTCGCCCGGTCGCGGCCCTTGTTCGGGGTTTGCGTGGGTGAACAAATGTTGTTCGAACGCAGCGAAGAAGGAGAAGGGGGCGATGGTGGCCAG
>RFPW01000143.1 GCA_009925965.1 Betaproteobacteria bacterium | reverse complement strand
AGCCTGACGGTCTCGCGAAAAACATTGCGCA
Source organism: Betaproteobacteria bacterium (assembly GCA_009925965.1). Classification (GTDB taxonomy): domain Bacteria; phylum Pseudomonadota; class Gammaproteobacteria; order Burkholderiales; family Burkholderiaceae_E; genus RFPW01. The sequence continues at coordinate 5,790 of RFPW01000143.1, read as the reverse complement.
CAAAACTCAGGCGCTTGACGTGTTCCAGTCCAATGGCCCCATCACCAGCAACGGCTTTGACTTCGGTTCGGATCCTTTGCACGAGTTCGGGTCGAATCGCCAGGAGATAAAAAACCCACGTCAAAGCACTCGCGCTGGTTTCATGGCCCGCCAGGAACAGCACCCCCAGCTGATCGATCAATTCTTCCCGCGAAAACCCCTGACCACATTCGTCTCGGGCCGCAATGACCGCGGCAGCGATGTCGTCAAAATCCGCGCCGTCGGCCAGATGGGTATCCAACAGCTCGCCAAGGTGATTCCGAATACTCGCGCACGCCGCGAGCACATCGGGACGCTGCGGTGGCTTTGTCCAGGCCGGGTCGAAGATCAGGCGCAGGATATTGACCTGGGCGACGCTGCGCTCAAAGATCGAAAATGCTTCGAACACTTCATGCGTGGTCTGAGTCTTGAGGCTCGTTGAAAATACGGTTCGGCAGATGATGTCGGCAGTCAGGTGGCTCATGGCCAGGTCGAGCGAAAACGTTTCATTGCGGTCGGCGCGAACCCCCAATTCCTGTTCGGCATCGTCAAGACTTGCCTGCATGGCTGGCATCGCGCGGTCGATTCGCATCTGCGAGAGCGAGGGATCCATCAAACGCCGCTGGCGCAACCAGGTGTCACCATCGGACACAAACATCGAATTCCCGATCAAGGGATCGAGCGCATTGACCATCAAATCGCTCTTTGGGAAGCGCTCACGGTCCTCGATCAAAACCCGCCGGACGAGGTCGGGCGAATTCACCACAATTGTCGAACGGCGTGACCATCCCAGCGGTCCAATCCCCATCCGGTACGCCTGAGCCGGCAACAGGCTCAGCAGATCGCCACCGTCCCGAACCATGGCGCGCACAAGCGAGAGCAGTGCCGATCGGGCACGCGGGTGCGGCGGCTCAAACCACGGGCTCACAGACATCGCGACCGAATCCGGCGAAGGTTAAAAGGGGGACAGGGGCCACCCCGGGGTCACCCCCTGGGTCACCCCGAAGGTGACGTCGACATTCAGAAGGTTTACAGTCTCACTGTCAAGTTGGATTGACGTTTTGACCGCAATATCTGGGTTCACTGAGGTGAGTGAGCGATGTCCTTGACGCTACTACTGTTCAAGATGCTCGTGGTTGCCCACATCACAACGGGCGGGTTTGGCGCCATCGTGCTCTGGATTCCGGTTTTGGGGCGCAAGGGCAATGCACAACATCGGCTCTGGGGAACCCGGTTTTCACGGGCGCTCCTCGCGACCGGCGTGTTCGCGATCGGGATGAGCTTACTCACCCTCTTCGATCCGCTGGGAACCCACCCTCACCTTGTTGAACAATTCGAGGTCTCATTCATTCGTGGCATGTTCGGCTGGATGATGCTGCATAACGGTATCCTGACCGTCAACCTGGCATGGCATGGCTGGCGCGCGATTCGGGAGCGCCGCCACGAGGGGCCCGATGACTCGACCATGGCCTATGCGCTGCAATGGATCCTGTTGGCTGCAGCCGCGCAATGTGCCTGGGCGGGCTGGCAAATTGGTCAACCTCTGATGCAAGGCATGGCCGGCGTGGGACTCGCGACCGTCGTCACGAACCTTTATTTTCTCCGTCGCCGCCACCTGGAAAGGCGACATTGGCTCAAGGAACACATCAAGGCACTGGTCGGTGCCGGCATCTCGGCCTACACCGCTTTTATGGCGTTCGGTGCGGTCCGGTTAATGCCCGATCTGGCGCTGAGCCCCGTACTCTGGTCAATCCCACTGATCGTCGGGGTTGTCATCATTGCCTATCATTGGGTCAAACTCGATTGGCCTGTGTGGCTTTCAAAGCGAGAAACGGAACATGTCTGATATTCGCCCCCATGCCGTTGTGATCGGCTCCGGATTTGGTGGCTTAGCCGCCGCGGTGAGGCTTGGCGCCCGCGGCTATCGGGTCACCGTGCTCGAAAAACTGGATGCACCCGGTGGGCGCGCATACGTGTATCGGCAGGACGGATTTACGTTCGATGCCGGCCCGACCATCATCACAGCGCCTTACCTATTAGAGGAGCTGTGGACGCTCTGCGGTCGTCGGCTGGCGGATGACATCGACTTGCGTCGAATTGACCCGTTTTATGAAATTCGCTTCGACGACGGCGAAACGCTGTCGTGCAGTGGTGATCTGCCAACCATGCGGGCAGAAATCCAGCGGATTGCGCCAGAGGATCTGGCCGGATTTGATCGTTACATTCGAGACAGCGAGGCGATCTATAAGGTTGCCTTTGAAGAACTCGCCGACGAACCGTTTCATGGGCTGAGCACGCTGGTGCGCGCGGCCCCCGACATGATCCGCTTGCAGGGTTATCGCAATGTCTGGAACAAAGTCAGTGACTACTTTACGAATCATCGTCTGCGGGTGGCCTTCAGTTTCCATCCCTTGCTGATTGGTGGCAATCCACTGACAACCACCGCCTACTATTGCTTGATTGCGCACCTCGAGCGGTTGCACGGGGTGCATTACGCCATGGGCGGCATGGGTGCACTGGTCGAGGGAATTGTTTCGTTGATCCAGGGCCAAGGCGGTAGCATCCGTTGCGACGCACAGGTCGATCAGATCCTTGTCGAGTCGGGCCGGGCGTGTGGTGTCAAACTCATTGGCGGTGAAAGACTGGACGCCGATATCGTTGTTTCCAATGCAGACGTTGGATGGACCTACGGCAAACTGCTGGGGTCGCATCCGCGCAAGCGCTGGACCGACAAAAAGCTCGACCGATCGAGCTGGTCGATGAGTCTATTCGTTTGGTATTTTGGAACCAATCGTCAATGGGACGATGTTCTTCATCACACGATGGTGCTTGGTCCAAGATACGAAGGGCTGCTCGACGATATTTTTAGTCGTAAGCATCTTTCGGAAGATTTCAGTCTCTATCTGCATCGGCCGACCGCTACCGACCCTTCAATGGCACCGCCCGGGTGTGACAGTTTTTATGTACTGGCACCGGTGCCGCATCTGGAAAGTGGCGTCGACTGGGCGGTCAAAGCCGAGCCCTACCGCAAGGCCGTTGAAGACAGTCTGGCGCAAACCGTTCTTCCGGGGCTGACGGGTTCAATCGTCACCTCGCACATGCTCACACCCATCGATTTTCGGGATCGCTTGTTGTCCTTCCGGGGCGCTGCGTTCTCGCTCGAGCCACAGCTGTTTCAGAGCGCGTGGTTCAGGCCGCACAATCGCAGCGAAGAGGTCGAGGGACTCTTCTTGGTCGGCGCAGGCACACACCCAGGCGCGGGCATCCCGGGCGTTCTCTCGTCGGCGCGAGTTCTTGATCACCTCATCCCGTCCGTTCAGGGCGCTGGTGTACGCTGACGGCCGTGATGCCCGAAGAATTCTGGATTGAACTGCCCCCGATCTCTACAACCGCCCCGCGGCGACTGATCGTCTTTTTGCATGCGGCGGGCGCGAGCAATGATGCGCTGGTGCCGTTCGCAGTCGCCTGGCAACGTAAGTTCCCCGGCGCTACCGTCGCCTTGCTTGCAGGCAACGAACCCGCACCGCGGGGAGGTCGTCACTGGTTTGAGCATCAGCCCGTGGCGGGGCGCGCCGAACGCGTGGTGCAGGCAACCGAACAAGCCCACGATCGCCTCTGTGCCCTGCAGGGGGCGCTCGGTTTCGAGCCTCGGGAGACGATTCTCGTCGGGTGGTCCCAGGGGGCGACGATGGTCGTCGAACTCGCGCGCTGTTTGCCAGCGCCTGCCGCGGTCGTGGTTGGCTATGCGGGCCAGCTCGCGCGCCCACTGGCTACCCACGAACACCCGCTACCAATCATCCACCTGCTCCATGGGGAGTTCGATACGATTGTTCCCGTGGCACTGGGCGAGCGCGCCTGGCGCGGCTTACGTGCGGCCGGAGTCGATGTCAGTTTGGATGTCTTGGGCGACGCGGCGCACGAACTCGGCCCTGGAATGGTTGCACTGGGTACGACGCGGGTGATGCAGACACTCTTCAGGGGGCGTCGCCTCAGCGCCGCCGGCCGGGAACGCCAACAAGGCTCTGCAGGCGCGTCAGCCTCTGCGGACTCTGCGGGCTCTGCAGGCTCTTCAGGCTCTTCAGGCCGTCCAAGCCTCCACTAAGCCCGCCCGTCTTACCGCACATCATGGCCTCTGTTCTGAATATCGCGGGCTATCAGTTCGTCCATCTTGACGATCCGGCAGCGTTACGGGATTCGCTCGAGGCGACGGCTGGGCAATGCAATTTGAAGGGGACGATCCTGCTGGCACACGAGGGGATCAACCTGTTTCTCGCTGGCTCAACCGAGGGTATTGCGTCGTTTTTGCAGGGGCTGCGTTGCGACTCACGCCTTAAGGATTTAACCGTTAAAAAGAGCTGGTCCGAGAAGCCGCCATTTCGCAAACTTCGGGTCCGGGTCAAACGCGAAATCATCCGGATGAATCATCCGACTATTCGTCCCGAACTCGGGCGCGCGGTCGCGGTTGACGCCATCACCCTTAAGCGCTGGCTGAGCGCGGGGCAGGATGACTTTGGGCGACCACTGGTGATGCTCGATACGCGTAATGATTTCGAGGTGGAGGCTGGTCAGTTTCGGGGCGCAATGACCCTGAATATTCAGAAATTCAGTGAGTTCCCGCAGGCCATTGAACCCTTGCGCGAAGAACTACGAGGAAAGGCCGTGGTCAGCTATTGCACGGGCGGGATTCGTTGCGAAAAAGCGGCGCTGTACATGAACGCACTCGGAATGACCGATCACTGGCAACTCGATGGCGGCATTTTGAAGTACTTCGAGACCGTCGGCGGCACTTACTTCGAGGGTCACTGCACGGTGTTCGATGAGCGCCGTGCACTCGATTCAGCGCTGGCTGCGCAAACGGAGCGAGCGAACGAATTAAGCGGACCGAACCTCGCGGCTCAATGCAGTGACTGAAATGCGGACTTAGCCTGCTCGAGGGTGTAAGCAATTTCGGCCTCGCCATGAGCGGATGAGAAGAAAAAGGCTTCCACCGCTGAGGGCGGGAAATAAACGCCGCGATCGAGCATGGCGTGGAAAAACGCCTTAAAGCGGGTTGTGTCCTGCGCCAAAACATCCGCGTAACTCGCCGGCGAATGCTCCGAGAACACCATGCCGGCCATGCCGCCAATGTGGTGGGCCGTAAAGGCCACCCCAGCGGCTTTGGCAGCGTCGTTCAGCCCGTTAATCAATGCACCACAACGAGCGCTCAGACGGTCAAAAAAGCCCGGCTCAGAGATCAGTTCAAGCGTAGCGAGTCCCGCGGCCATGGCGATCGGATTACCCGACAAGGTGCCGGCCTGATAGACATTGCCCAGAGGGGCCATCTTGTCCATCACCGAAGCTGGTCCGCCAATCGCACCCACGGGCATACCGCCACCGATGACTTTGCCAAATGCGGAGACATCAGGTTGCACGCCGCACCACTCCTGGGCGCCACCCAATGCCACCCGGAAGCCCGACATGACTTCATCAAAAATCAGCAAGGTACCAAACTCTGTACAGAGCTGGCGCAGGCCTTCTAGGAAACCTGGAGCCGGACGTACGAGGTTCATATTGCCCGGAATCGGCTCGACCATCAGGCAGGCGATCTCCTCGGGGTGCGCGAGGAACAGACTCCGCACGCTCTCGAGATCATTGTATTGAGCGACCAGGGTGTGCTGCGCCAGATCGGCGGGAACGCCGGCTGAACTTGGCGTGCCGAAGGCAAGCATTCCGCTACCCGCTTTGACCAGCAGACTGTCCGCCGTGCCGTGGTAGCAGCCTTCAAATTTAATG
>RFPW01000142.1 GCA_009925965.1 Betaproteobacteria bacterium | reverse complement strand
GGCGCTCCTTCAGGTGACGAGGCCTGCCAGAAAGATTGTTGATCGTTATGCGAAAAAAGCTTGGGGGGGAGCTTGACGGATTTCGCCTGGTACTGAGCTTTGGTTGTGGGTTGTATGAGCGCACCAACGTTTAGCATCACGGCCATCTGCCCCGCTTGCCAGAGGGGCATCAGGGGTAGGAGGCCCGGGGAAACGGCATAGCTATAGGGCTCGCCATTGCGGTCCAACGGAGATGTCACTGTGTTCAGCGTCGTGGCGGCCAGCGCATCCGTTGAAAGGGCGAGCGTCGGCCGCTGGGCTTTGTAGAGGGGATAGTGCGTTGCATCTACCGGGATCACGGTATTTCCGTAATCATTACCCCCGTAGAGAAAGACGCAGACCAGCGCCTTGTAGTCGCTTGCCGTGGCGGCGGCGGCCTCGGCCATCGTGGCCAGATTGAGCGCCCACGGGCTAGCCATGCCGGCGATGCCGAGGTTTCGGCTGTGGCGCAGAAACGCACGTCGTGATGCCGCAGAGAAGATAGTTTTTGTCATCACGATCGCCTGGTTGACGCTTGCTTACTTCAGAACCACAAATTCGGGTGCTGCCATGACCAACAGCATCGCCGCGTTTACCCGTTGTCGCATCGCGGCATCGTTGGCTCGGGACATCGCGTTAATCGCGCTGACAATCAGGGTCTGCGTGGCCGCGCTCAATTGACCGGCTGCCATGACCGTATTGATCTCGGTGACGAGTGCGGCCGGGCTATCCGCAAGCGCCAATAGGGTGCTGTAGTCCGGAACGATGTCGCTGATGGATCCGGCCACGAGTGACTGCATGAAATTGAGATAACCCGCTACCGTGGACTCATTGGTCAGTTGTAGTTCGGGCGCCACTAGCCCGCTGGTTGAAAACGCGCTGTTAGGCGGCACGTAGGCGGGCCTGAAAAAGTTGAAAACCGAGGGCGAACGTAACGGGCTTTGGCCCAATCGGGTGGCAGGGTCCGAGGTGTTACCCACAGCCCAGTTGTCAGAAGCTGACCGCACACCCCAAGCGCGCGCCCAGGCGAGTAAGCGCAAAATGGGTTCACGTACTTTGCCTGCCGTCGGTTGATCGGATGGACTGTCCGTTCTGCCTTCAACATCGAGAAGGATTGCTCGGACCACTGCGGAGAGGTTGCCTCGTTGACCTGTCCCATCATTCTGAAAGACGCGCGCAACCCGTTCGACGTACGCCGGACTTGGGTTGCTGGTGACCAGGCGTTGAATGAGTTGGCGGCTCCAGAAGGGCGGCACATTGGCGTGTGCATACAGGTGGTCGAGGGCCATCGTCAACGATTTGGTTGCTTCAGTACCCGCAGGGATCGTCAGCCCCAAGAACGTTTTGGCGCCTGTCTCGTAGCGGCTGGGCACTTGCAGCATGGGGCGGCGATGGTGATCTGGAATGTCATTGGTCGCGCCCGCATAATCAATATCCCAACCTGTGAAGACCCGGGCCAGGCCCGAGATATCGGTCTGAGTGTAGGTTTCGATTAGCTGGCCGTTGACCAGTCGTGGGGTGCCGTCCAGATTGAGCTCGACCAAGCCGATCATGAATAACTGCAGAAGCTCGCGGGCGTAGTTTTCGTCAGGAACTGCGCCCGACGTTGCCGACGCCTTGGCATTGCCTCTGAAGGTGAGAAAGGAGCCCATCTGCAGCGACGTGCTCACTTGCTGCAGTAGGTTTCGCAGGTTTCCAAACGCATTGGCATCGAGCATGTCCAGCCAGGCAGCGCCACCAAAGGCCTTCCATCCGCCAGTGTTATCGAGCCCGTCAACGCCGATGACGATGATTTCGGACAGGGCAAATGTCACCCGCTGACGAAGGGTGTCTGGCGAGGAAATCAACCAGCGCCAGGCAACGTTATCAAATCCAGTAGTATTGAATTTGTTAGCGGCTGCGTCATAGCCCTTTGATTTAAGCCACTCCCATCGACTGGACACCACTGGCATGCTCAGTTGTTCATTGACCCAGCCGGCGTAGCCCAACTCTCGCACGCGGGCGATATCGAGACGTGTTGTGCCCAGACTGGCCTGAGCCAGGAAGCGCGAAGCCTGAACCTCGGTAGCCTTGGCCGTTGGCGAAGACGGTAGGTTTGAATTAATCGGACTGGGGGTTGAATCGGCGCCCCCGCCACAGGCGCTGACGCTTAGGGCGAGAGCAGAAATAGTCGGCTTGGTGAGTGTTAACCCCGTCGGCGTCGAGATCCCCTGATCCAAACAATCGTCCATCAATATCTCAGTCTGATTAATCAAGATCCCAGATCTCATGAAGGTCTAGCCACAACAATGCTACCAATTCCACGACCTCGAGTTGTATGGTCTGGGCCGAATGGCGATATTCGCTCGCAGTGCGATTGACCTGGAGCGTTTGGGTCAGCGTGTATTCGCCCAGAGTGAACGCCTTGCGAGACTTTTCAGCGGCGGCAAACTGTTGCTTGGCAGCCTGACTTAGGTTCTGCGCGGCGGACCGCTTGTTCATCATTTGGGCCCAAAGAGCATCGAATCCGCCGGCCAGCGTTTGCTCTACCTGTTGAACATGCGCCTCAAGGCTTTGAGCCTCGGCGATGGCCATCCGGGCATTTGCGGCGCGCGCCGGTCCCGCGATGGGGAAGGAGAGCGAGATTCCCGAAACCTGCTCAGCCCCGCCGCGTTCAGTTGCCGCGTATAGCCCGACGGTTGGGTCTGGGGTTCGTTCCAGGTTGAGCCGTTGCGCGAGGAGCTGCAGCCGCCGCGTTTCGGCTCGGAGCAGATTGAGCTCGTGGTTTTTGGTGAGGAACGACTCGCGGAGGGTCTCCTGGCCTTGCGGCATGGGGGGCATCGGAAGGTCGGGTACTGAAGCTGGCAGGACAATCCGCGGGTATCGTCGGCCAAAGGTCGCACGGATACCGGCCAATTGGGCATCTGTCGTATTTCGCATGGCTTCCGCGCGGGATAGTTCGGCGCCGGCCAGGGTCAGGTCGAGTTGGGCTAACTCGCCGCGCTGAAGCCGTCGCTCGACTTGTTTCTGAAGTTGCTGGATGTACTCAAGATTAAGGATGGCGTTGCGATGGTCTGCAAGCGCTCGCAGAAAAACAAACCAATGCTTGAGGAGCTCTCGGCTGGCTTCGTGCAGTGCATCGGTGTACTCAATGCCCGCCACGGTCTCGGTTTGCAGGGCCAACGCAGTGTCTTGCGCACTCTTGCCCCAAAGCCGCAGTGGGCGCTCAAGACTGATCATCGACTCGGCTGATCGGCCCTCAGGGAGTCCAGCCCGTCGAATCTGAATGTTGCTACGAACCGTGAATTCAGCATGACCGGCCTGAATGCCGCGGGCCCGTTCGCGTTGCGCATCTCTCTTGGCGAGTGCACTCGCAATACCGGGGCTATTCAGGAGGCTGTCCTTCACCGCGCTGGTGTCGGGGAGAAAAGGCAGGACTTCCTCTTGGGCGTAAGCCTCAATCGGCATCAGCAGGAGTAGGGAAGTCAGCAGCACCGAAGCCACGGCTGAACGCGCAACGACACCAAAGGCTGTATCGAGTTGAGCGCTTACGCGTTTCATGACTTGAATAAGTCTTTGAACGATTTTGCGGCTCCAAAGCGCTTGAAGAGAATTGGAAGCACGAGGAGCGTCAGGAGGGTCGAAGTCAGGATTCCGCCTGTAACGACGATGGCCAGTGGGCGCTGAATCTCGGAGCCCGGGCCACTCGCGTACAGCAGTGGAATCATGCCGAGCCCCGTAATCATCGCCGTCATCAGGACGGGACGAAGACGGCGCTCGGATCCATTAAGAACGGCTGATTCAGGGGATTCGCCCGATGCCATTCGTTCGTTGAAATGGGTCACCATCACGACACCATTCAGCACCGCAATCCCCAGCAAGGCGATGAAACCGACCGAGGCAGGCACCGACAGATATTCGCCCGACAGAGCCAATGCAAACACGCCACCGACCAATGCAAAGGGAATGTTCAAAAAGATGATTCCCGCCTGGATGACGGATCCAAAACTTAGGGTGAGGATGATGAAGATCATGATCATCGATGCCGGAATCACCAGTCCAAGTCGCGCCGCCGCCCGCTGCTGGTTCTCGAACTGACCTCCCCACTGAATTTCGATATCTTTAGCCAGAGGCAGGGCCTTGACCGCTTGCTGAGCCTCCGCCACAAAACCCGTGAGATCGCGTCCTTCCACTGAAGCCTGAACTTTAGTGAGTCGTGCGCCCTGTTCGTGATCGATCTGCATCGGACCATCCTGTAACTGGACGCTTGCGAGGGTTCCAACCGCCCATGACCGCCCGTCGGGGGCAACAAGGCGCAGGCTCTTGAAGCCCTCGGGACTTTGTCGGATCGAATCTGAGCCCTTGAGCGTTAAGGGATGCCGAATGCCATTGCGAAGCACGATTCCAAGTGCTTCTCCTTCGATCAGATTCTTGAATGATTGCTGGAGGCTTTCGATGTCGAATCCGGCCTCGCCCGCAGCGGATCGATTGATGACAACGGATAGGTACTGCAAGCCCTCGGGCTTGGGGGCGATGACTTCGGTTGCACCGGGTACCTTTCTAACCTCTTGAGCAATGAGTTGGGCCACCTCTCTCAACTTTGCGAGATCTTCACCATAGACCTTGATCACCACATCGCCCCGCGAGCCAGTCAGCATTTCGGAAACTCGCATCTCGATCGGTTGGGTAAAAGCGATTACGATCCCGGGGAAGGCTTCGAATACCCCGCGGAGTCGCTCGATGATGTCTTCTTTGTTGCCTTGCCAGTCGGCCCGAGGCTTTAGGACGAGGTAGGTATCGGTCTCGTTGAGTCCCATCGGATCGAGGCCAATTTCATCCGAACCCACTCGGGCCACAATGGACCGTACCTCGGGCACTTTGGCCAAGATGGCCTGTTGCAATCGCGTATCCATGGAGGTTGAGGCTTCGAGCGAGATCGAGGGCAGCTTATAGACCTGGACCAGGATGTCGCCTTCATCGAGGGTCGGCATGAAGGTCTTGCCAATGCCTTGATAAACCCAAACGGCGCCAACCAACAGGAGTCCACAAACGCCCAGTAAGGTTCCAGGAAACGCCCAGAGCCGCGTTCGCAAGGATCGGTACCCGGACGCGATCAGCCGCATTAAGCGGGGCTCTTCATCTGCGCCACGAAGCAAGATAGATGCGAGTGCTGGAACGACCGTGAATGCAATGACGAGCGACGCCAGCAAGGCCATGACGATCGTAATCGCGACCGGCGCGAAGAGCTTGCCCTCGAGATCCTCCAGGGTCAAAAGCGGCAGGAAAACGATACAAATAATCAGAATGCCTGAGGCGACTGGCTTGAAGACCTGCTCGACCGCTGCCACGACCGCTGCCATGACGGCGCCATGCGACGTGTTTGCTCCGGGTGGTGTATTCGGTTCGGTGCGCAGCGAGTCGGTTTTTCCCAATTCCGCCTCGATGTTTTCGACCACAACAATCGAGGCATCGACCAGCATGCCGAGTGCGATCGCGAGCCCACCAAGGCTCATCAGGTTGGCGGTCAACCCAAAATATTGCATCAACAAGAAGGTGACTAGGAGTGCGAGTGGCAGCGAGATCGCCACGACCAGGGCCGCTCTGAATCCCCCGAGGAACAGGACCAGAATCACGGCTACCAGCAACGCAGCTTCCATCAACGCATTGAGCACGGTACCGGTCGCCCGCGCGACCAGGTCTGCCCGGTTGTAAAAGACGTTGATTTTCATGCCTGCGGGAAGTCGCGGTTCAAGCTCCGTCAGGCGCTGGGTCGTTTCCGCAACCATGGCTCGGGCATTGGCCCCGCGGCGCGCGATGACAATGCCCTGGACTGTCTCGCCGCGGCCGTCCTGG